>JAAYYJ010000026.1 GCA_012515455.1 Oligosphaeraceae bacterium | reverse complement strand
AGCGGCATGCCGGCACGCCGGGCAATTACCTCACATTTCACCTTAAAGAGAAAAAAGACCTTGGATGAGCTGCCGCAAAGCGTCTCAAAATTTCCCTGTCCTTTGCTGATGATCAGTTCAGCCGCGGCAAAGCGTTCACGGAAACCGGTACTGCAATCCGCCAGCAGAGTGCCGGGAACCCCGGAGCCATTGTCGATCAATGTCACCAGCTGGTCGAGGCCTGCGGCCTCAGCATCGGTACGGGTAGCATCATTAAGAATCTCCCGTCCACGGACGGCCAGGGTAATCTTCCCGAAGCCAATCTGTTCCATCAGCAAGCGGTCAAAAACGATCTCACCGGCATTGTCAGCCAGATACAGAATCTGCCTGGCAGAATGTATGGCCTGTCGAAAGGCAGTCAAATCCCCTTTTATCGGCTCCCGCAACGCTTTTTCCAAAGCCGCAGCGACTTCCAGTTCAGAAATTTCATCGCTGACACCGCAATCGATCACATTTCCGGCAATCGCCAGTCGCAGCGCCAGTTCGAGCGGGTCTTCGGACGCCTGCACACGCCGGTGTATCTCCGGATACAAGGCCAGAGCCATCGCATTCTGACGCCGGTTTTCCTCCCGGTACAAATCCGCTTCACCTGTCTGCTGTTGTAGCAGCTGATGCATCTGCCGGGCAATTTCCGGCGGCGGTAGACTCAAATCCAGTGAACTGGCCTGCTGCAGAAGGCTTTGCAGCAGGACCGCCTGCCGTCCGGAATCCCCGGTGATCTTTTTTACCACCGAGATTGCCTGACGCAGTAAACAGGGCAGGCAATCCAGTGCGACCGGCATCCCCGGGGAGAACCATGCGCCTGAAGTCTGGTCTGTCACGCATTCAGCTCCAATGCCCAGCAACGTCTGCGCTTTCAGCCTCCTTCAGCTGGTTTTGCCGGAACAGCTCAAGCGCTTCCTGCACCGTCGCAGCCGCAGTATTGTACACTTTGATTCCGGCGGCCTGCAATACCCGAAATGCCTTCGGCCCGCAGTGTCCAGTCAGCAATGCTTCCACTCCCTGCCCGGCAATGGTTTCAGCAGCCTGAATCCCAGCCCCTTGAGCGGCAGATAGATTCTGTTGGTTGTCGATCACAGTAAAGGATTCCTGTTCCAGATCATAGAGCAAAAATGACTGAGCGCGGCCAAAACGCGGGTCCAGTGCCGAAGCCAGACCGTTGCCCGAAGTGGTGATGGCAATTTTCATAATGCATCTTTCCTTTCTGATCACAGCTAGAATTTACAGCCCCGCCCATGCCCTGACCGGCCACGGTGACCATGGCAGCCCGGCATCCGGTAATAACTCAAGCGACCTTCCGTATAGGCATGCAGAACACGGTCAGTGTCCCCGCAAATCTGGGAGAGCACTTCAATCCCGGCCGCCGTCAACGCCAGCTCATAACAACAGGAAATCGCCCCGCAGATCAAAATCTCCACCCCCGCAGCCGAAAGCGCAACCGCACGTGCCTGCGGGTCTGCAGAACCCAACCACAAATCCCCGTGACGCAACATGCTGCCGGAAACAAATTCCACCACCACAACACGCCCGGCAACATCAAATACCGGACTGACCCGCCCTTGCCAATGTGGTATCGCTATCTTGGTCATAAGTAAGATACCCATTAGCAATTAATGTGCCAAAACCTGAAGAAGCAAATAAACCGTACGGACAAAGGCAGTCGATACTCAGTAATCGTGCAAAACTGAAAATTGACCGATACACAACCGTGCACAATTCAACATGATTTATTTTTTTGCCTTGATTAACAAAACTATTTTCCCCGCGATTATCGGTCGTGAAAATGCACCATCATGTCTGTGCCGGCGTGGAAGCCAGCACTTCATATCACTTCCGGCGTAACTCTGTAAAGCAAACCTTCCCCTATGCAGATATTGCCAGAGAAGTTCTCATTAATCAAAGCAACAACCTTACCAATTTTCCTGCCATTTCATGTTTTTCCGTTGTAAAAAACGGGCTTTTAATTCACCTTGAGTGTTTTTGGGGCGAAGAGCAGGTACAAGACCGGCATTAGAAACAGGGCCACGGCAATTTCGAGAACCAGGCCTCCGATTGCCGCGACCGCCATTGGCTGCAACAGGTCTCCGCCTTCGCCAAGGTTCAGCGCCAGGGGAATAAAGCCGGCAATCGTGCTCAGTGTCGTCATCACCCGCGGACGCAATCGGGTTTGCGCAGCCTGCAAAACCGCCTGCAGGGATGAGAGTCCGTTTTGTCTGCGCAGTTCCTCCGCCAAATCCAGCAGCAGGACTCCGTCATTGACACCGGCTGAGATGACGATGAAGACGCCGATGGCGACGGTAACGCCAAAGGCCTGCCCGGCCAGGGTCAGCCCAAACGCCATACCAATCAGGCAGAACGGCAGGCTGAGAAAAATCACCAGCGGCAAGCGGAAATTTTCAAACTGAATGGCCAGGACTGCGAACGCCAGAAATGCCGCGAAGCCCAGGATCAGCCCCATGGTCTGTTGATTTTCTGCCATCATTTGCGCCTGTCCACCCATCGCAAATGAAAGCCCCGCCGGGCGCGGCAGCGCAGCAGCGAGTTCTTGTGCTCTGGCAACTGCATGACTGACCTTGACAGCGCCAGCCGGATCGGCCCGCACAATGATTTGCTTGACCTGATTCTCCCGCGTGATTTCAACTGGACCAACCGATCGCCGGATATCTGCCACATCGCGGACATAGATAGGACGCCCATTCTGCACATCCAAGACAAGCGAAGCCAGGTCCTCACGGCTGCTCATTTTCACCTCCGGGACCATCACCCGGATATCATAATACTCGCTGCCTTCACGATATTCGGTCGCCACCAATCCGGTCACCAGGGTCCGCAGCGTGGAAGCGACTTATTCGACCGGAATGTTGAGCGCGGATGCT
>JAAYYJ010000247.1 GCA_012515455.1 Oligosphaeraceae bacterium | reverse complement strand
CATTTACAACCCCAAAAAGGCAAAAAAAAAGACCCGCGAAAAGTCGCAAGTCTTTAATTTGTAAGTGGTACCGGAGGCGGGAGTCGAACCCGCACACCCTTGCGGATACCAGATTTTGAGTCTAGCGCGTCTGCCATTCCGCCACTCCGGCTAAGTACAGGACATACTATAGACGGAGTTCATACTTTTGCAACTCGAAGGGCAAAACTTTTTCCTGTCTCGACTGCGTCAGAATGGGATCGCGTCCGGTCGGCGGACGCTTTCTGCCAGGTCACCTGTGCATGATTATTTCCCTGCTCTGGTGAGGGCGGTGGCGAGGGCCGGCTGGATTGCTTCGGCCATGCGCATGAATCCCAGGTCGTTGGGGTGGCAGCCATCGACTGTACAGGCATCGCGGTCACTGGTGCCAAACAGCGTCTCGCCATCGACGAAGTAGACATTCCGGTCACCGCCGGCCAATGCATTCTGATAAGTCCGGCGGACAATTTCCCGGCGGCGGATGGAAGTCTCACGCTGCAGGTCGAAATCCGGTTTGCTGACCATTACCACTGGCAGCTCCGGGCGCTGGCTGCGGAGGTGCTGAAAAAACTTCTCGTGGGTATTCTGGAGGTGCTCGATATTCGGGGCGTTATGGTCGTAGTCCATGACGAAGGCTGACAGTTCGAGGCTGCCGATGAGGTCCGCCATAACCAGTTCCCCGCGGGCGTTGCCGCTGAAGCCCAGGTTCAGGCATTCGAAATCGAGGTGCCGGGACAAAACCTGGCAATAGCAGTTGCCGGGCCGGGAGGCGCAGCCGCCCTGGGTGATTGACGATCCATAGAAGAGCACTGGCCGAGGAACCGTGAAAGGGGTGGGAGGGGCAATCTGAGCCCCCGGGCTGACCCCGACTCCCACCTTCTTGACACCATTGTAGAGCGGGAAATTCAGGGTGAATTCGCGTTCTTCCGGCTGCGGATTGTCGAAGATCAACAACTGGTAGTGATCGGCGTTTACCGGCGGTACTGCGGTCTTGATAAAATATTTGTCCTTGCCGACCCCCAGGTACAGATCGAAGCCGGATTGTCCGGTCGGAGGCATGTGCGACATATTGCTGGGGCTGAGCAGCTGCACATTCAGAGCGAGGCGGGTGGTGTTGCTGCGGAAGCGCAATTGTGCCCCGGCGGTGCTCCAGGAAAGTCCACGCACTCCGGCGCTGACCTTGTCCAGGGCTGCCTGGGGCAGGCGGCAGAAGACCTTATCATGTGCAAACCAGGCCAGGCCGTTCAGGGCGAATGGCGCCTGGGTTGGTTCACAGAAAACTATTTCGGCATCGCCGATTTTGGCAGTGGTGAAATTCTGGTCCAGGTCTTCAATGCGCATAAAGCAGTTCCTTTGTTTGGTGCGGCCGGATTTTGGCTCAGCCTGGTGATGAATTGCTGCCTGGCAAGGAACCCCTTGCTGGTGGTGCGGTGGTCATTCTGGTGCTTGTTCCCAAAGCATCTGGTTGCTGGTGGAGACTGCGTTGGCTCCGGCTGCGAAGGCTTGGCTGATATCTTCGCGGGTCTCAATCAGCCCTCCCGCAATAATCGGGACCTTGTAATCCTGTTTGGCCATGTTGATGACCTTGGTGGCCACCCCGGGCAGCACCTCGACGAAATCCGGTTTCGCCAGGAGCACGTGTTCGCGGCCGGTGCGCATGGCTTGCGAATCCAGTCCGAAGACCCGCAGGATGGTGAAGAGTCCCAGCTCACGAGCCATTTTGAGCACTTGCGCTTTGGTGCTGATCACCCCATTCGGGCTGCAGAATTTCTGCAGGAATTTCAGCCCGCTGGCGTCGCCCTTGAGTCCATCGAGCATATCTAAATGTATGAAGACCATCTTGCCGGCGTTGCGCAGCTGCAGACATTGGCCGGGGAGCTCGCAGATATTTCCCGCCAGCAGGAATACGGTGTGCACCGGGCTGTTCAGAGCCTGGAGAATCTTGGCTGGGGTGCGCAAGGCGGCAATGACATAATGGGATTGTACAGTCATCGGCAAATGGTGCTTTGCTGTAAAGGGTGAGGTGCAGTTCGTGCCTTCAGGCCCAGGAGTCGTACTCAGGTAGCCGGGCCTGGATGGGAACGGTACAGTAAAACAGTGACAGGAGACCGAATACGGTGGCTGTTGCGCTAAATGTATTCTGGGAGCGGATTTTTGCAACTGCAGCGAAAACAATTTGAGAAAATTCGCAGTGCCTGAGCTCCTGTCTTGAGCAAGCCGCCAGGAGTTTTTGTCTGGGGCAATTGACAATTGCCGAACCAAAGCTAAATTCCAGATTGTCTATACCAGCAACTGAGCTAAGGGTGGCAGGGAGATTTGACTGGAGCAGCAATGACAAAGAAAGTGGCAATTGATGCCAGCGTCTATCGTGAGCCGGCCTCCGGAGTGCATCTGGCCGTCAAGCATGCTGTTACGTCCGAGGTCTCCGGTTTAAACGGCAAGGCCGCGGTCGAGATCTATTCCGGACTGAATTTTTCTGGTGCCGTCAACTGTCCTGTGCCTTCCTGGGCGTCCCGGCCAGCCGGCAGAGTCTTGTGGCAGCAGTTCTGCCTCCCTGGCCGATTGCGCAAATCTGGTGTGGAGGCCTTGCATGCCCAGGCCTATACCCTGCCTCTGCGCAGCCATTTGCCCACGTTGTTGAATGTACATGATATTATTGCTTTGGAAGCCCCTGCACTATGTGCTCCGGCGAATGTCTGGCAGATGCAGCTGCTCCTGCCCGCGAGCATCCGCAGAGCCAGCAAGTGCATAGTTCCTACCCGCCATGTCGCTGAACGTCTGATGGCGGTGCTGGGAGTGCCGGCTGCGAAGATCGAAATCGCCCCCTGGGGAGTCGATTACGAATGCTTCAGCCGTCCGGCGGAAACTCCCCGGGCCGTCCCGGAGCGGTATTTCCTCTTCGTGGGCAATCTTGAGCCGAAGAAGAACCTGCCGCTGCTCCTGGCAGCGTACTCCCGGGCCGCGCAGCGCAGCGGCTGTGCCTTGGTCATCGCTGGCCGGGCGGCCTGGAAATCCGGGCCGGTAGTGCAGGCATTGCGTTCCTGGCGCGGTCCAGGAGAGGTGCTCTGGCTGGGGCGGGTTGAGGACCAGGACCTCCCCGGGCTCTATCAAGGTGCGCAGGCACTGGTCATGCCATCGCTGCATGAGGGCTTCGGTCTGCCGGTGCTGGAGGCGATGGCTGCCGGCTGCCCGGTCTTGCACAGCCGGCAGCCGGCGTTGCTGGAGGTCGCCGGTGGAGCGGGGCGGTCTTTCCCGGCTGACGATGCGGAAGCATTGCAGAGGCTCTTGGAGCAGATTGCGACCGAGGAAGCTCTGAGGACGGAATTGCGCGCAGCGGGACAGGAGCGCGCCCGTGTTCTGCCGTGGAGCCGCTGGGGCCGGCAGGCCGCGGAGCTGCTGCTGTCGCTGTGAGCAGTAGAAGCCACTTCCCGGGGTGGTTGCGCGGTTCACAATTGCCCGTGGCAGCAGGCGGCCTGCAGTTCTCCTGCAGCGGCTGGGGCGGCGGTGGGGCGGGCAGGAAAGGTAAAAACGCTGAAATAAGTTTCCCTGGTTTGTTATACCTGAAATTGGGATTAAATTACATTAATTCCATATTTGGCGGTTCGGGCAAGCCGGCAGGCTTGCATTTTGTGCATATTCTGAGGGGTTTATGAGTTCAACTAGTGCAGCAGGATATCTTGCGCCGGGTACCTTGGTAATCGGCAATTACAGATATCAGATAGTCAATGAGGTTGGGAGGGGGGCGATGGCAGTCGTCTACCTGGCCAAGCAAGTTGACCTGCAGCGTCCGGTGGCTCTGAAAGTGTTGTCGCTGGAATTGTCCTCGAACCGCAGCTTTGTCAAGCGTTTTTTCAATGAGGTCCGGACGGCAGCGGCGCTGTCGCATCCGAATATCATTCAGGCTTATGATGCCGGCATCGCCAATGGCGATATTTATTATTTTGCCATGGAGTATGTCCGTGGCGAGACGTTGCTGGAACGCATTACCCGCGAGCAGTGCCTGAAGGTGCCTGCGGCTCTTAAGTATGCTCTTGAGATTGCCAATGCCTTGAATTACGGCTGGCAGCGCCAGCGCCTGACCCACGGTGACATCAAGCCGGACAATATCATGGTCAATGACTTGGACCAGGCCAAGCTGGCTGATTTCGGGTTGGCGAAAGTCACCGGACATGAATATGAAGGGCATGAGCTGATGCTCACCCCGCATTATGCCTCGCCTGAGTTGATTAATGGAAAAAATCCGAAGAATGATTGCCGGGCGGATATCTATGCCTTCGGGGCCAGTATGTACCATCTCCTGGCGGGCAGCCCGCCTTATCCCGGCAATGACGGGCAGGAAGTCATGCGCCGGCATCTGGGAGAGGAACTGGAGCCGCTCGCACAGCGGAAGCCTGGTATCGCCATCCAGCTGTCAGACTTCATCGGCAGGATGCTGGCAAAGGACCCTGCCGCCCGGCCGGCAGACTGGAATGCAGTGCTGGAGGAGTTGGACCGTTGTGAGAAAAGTCTCGTGCGCAGTCCGGAGGAGGGGCGAATCGTCTTCAAACTGCCGCCCGAGCGGGCGCGGATGAAAGGCCACGCCGCAGCGGCTCCTGCTGCTCCAGTTCCAGTTCCAGCCAGACCGCGCAATTTGGCCTCTGCATGGTGGCTGCTCAGCATTGTTCTGGCATCCATGCTGTTAGTGATCTTGGGCTTTTTATACTGGCGGAAATTGCAAGCCCGCCAGGATTCGGATACAGGTATTACTGTTACCTACAAGGAGCCGGAGCGGCCGGCTGTCGCTGCAGGAGAGACTTCTGCCAGTGCAGAGATTCTTCCCGTGCAGGTTGCTCCTGCCGTTGTGCCGGCGGGGGTAAATGGCTCAGCTGCGGCTGCGGCAGCGCCGGTTCAGGCCCTGCAGGTTACGCCTCCGGGCCAGCCGTCCCAGGAGGGTTCTGTTCCTCCTGTCGCGGTTCAGGAAACGCCGGTCGCGTCTACCGCCTCTGCAGGGGCGGTGCCCACTGGGGACAATTCCGGGGAAGCAGTACCTGCGCCTGCGCCTGCGTCCGCCAATGCTTCGCAAACCTCTGCAGCACGGGTGGCGCATTTTCCGGATTATTCGTTGCGTCCTGATTTTACTCTGTTGCAGCGGAAGAGTTTTGCACTGCTGCAGGCCTGGCAAATTTTTGCGTCCTTCCGTCACATTCCCGGTCAGCTTGGTTCAGCAGAGCGAAAGATGGTCGCGTTGAATGATTGGTTGTCGCGGCATGGCCCTGGCAGCACTGAGTTTGAGCTGGTGCAGTTTGTCAAGACGGAGGTAATTCCCTTGCTGGACGAAGGGCCAGCCAAGCTGGCGTTGAACAAGAACGCGGTGCTGGGCCGGACTTTTCGCAGCCGGGGCAAAAAAAATATCCAGCTGGTGGTTAGAGATGTCTATCCGGATGGTATTCTGGCTGACTGGCAGCTGGAGAAAGGCACCATGCAGCGGCGGGTGACCTGGCGGGAGCTGGAGGATACACAGACGAACATCCTGCTGGATATGTACAAGGTGGCATTTTTTGACAATACCTTGAACGGTAATCCGGAGTTTTATCTGGCCCAGCTGGTGTTCAGCAACTACAGCCGCCTCAACCAGCCGGCATTGCCGGTTTTGTCCAAGGCCGCACTCCGGAACCGTTCCAAATGGGAGCGGCTGTTTGAAATGACCTACATCAGTGATGCCCGGGACCGTGAAGCGCTGAAGCTGCTGTCTGAACTGCCGGGCTGGTGTGCCCGGGGCAGCCGCATTGAGGCCGGGCGGGCGTCCCGACGTCTGCTGAGTATCAACTCAACGCTTGCCAATCAGTACCGTGATTTACCGGAGGCGGTTTTGGCTGTCTGTGGGCGATACCTCCCCGAGGTGCAAGGAGGGTTGCTGGTGCGCCAAGCACAGGATTTGCTCAATGATCATCCCGAGCAGGCCTTGTCCAAGCTCAATGCCGCTGCAGTGCTGTATGGGCAGGTGAAATTTCCCGAACAGGAGCAGATTGGGAAATTGCAGAGCCGGGCCAGCCGGCGCTTGGCTGAGTCTCTTTCCGGAGCGGAAGTGACTGTGGCTGCGGCCTGGCCCTTTGTCAATGTCAGACCCGCGGGTGTGAGACCCGGTCTGGGCTACGCTCAAATCCAGATTTTGGAAAAAGAGGCTTTGATCAGCAAGACTGAGCTGAGCGCCTTGCGGGCTCTGGTGAATTTGGATGCCGGTGCCTGGCCCCGTAAGGGCGAATGGCTGTCGGCAGAGGAGCAGCAGGCACTGTATGCTGCCGGTGAACCGCTGAGCAGCACTGCCGTCCGCTATGCCTCCTGGCTGCTGGAATTACGCCGCGGGCTGTGGTTTTTCCCCGAAAATGAGGAATTCCTGCGCGGATTGCCGCAAGAGCAGTACGGCAATCTGGCCCACGGGCTGCTGCTGCAGTTATGTCTGCTGAGCCGGCAGGCGGATGCAGCCCAGCAGGGCGCAGAAAAATTGCTGCAGCCCTTGTATTTGTGGTCGCGGGGCGAGCAGTCACAGCTGCCGGACCGCTGGCGTCTGCTGCTGAGTCTGCTGTTGGAGGCCGGTCGCCATGACGATGTGCGCCGGGCGCTGGGCATGGTGCGGAATTATGCCGCCCAACAGCAGGGCATGGAGCAAGCGTTCAAGGATGAAATGAATGAGCTGGCCTCTGCACTGCGTCCAGGTGCGGATGGGACGGTACCCGCGGCCACGTTGGTTCTGCCGGCAGAGCTGCCGGTCTCGGAATACCAGTTGCGCCTTAGGCTGGCGTTGTTGCAGCAACAGCCCCTGGATGATTCCGCGGATGCGTCCATGCGATCCCTGCTGAATCAGGCTGTGGGCGGTTTCGGTCAGGTCGGTGGGGATGCGTTGTTCGACTGGCTGTTGCGGCGGGTCGCCTGGGAGTTGCAGAAGGGCGATATTAGCAATGCCTATAAACTGTGCGAGCAGTTGCTGGAGCTGGAGCAGTCTTGCCTTTTTGCCTGCCTGCCGAGAATCTATTTCCTGCAGGCCGGGTTGCTGCTGCTGAACGGCCAGACGGCAGGACTCACAGACGCTTACCATGTTTTGCGCTTTGGCACCATGGCTTCCGAGGAGCAGGAGTTACGTGTCCTGGAACAGAGCAAAAACGGCGAAATTAAAATCACTTCGGGGGACCTCAAAACTCCCTCTGGTCCGTATTTTTGGCTGGAGTGGCTGCGCTGCTGCCAGAGTCTGGGCGAGCATCAGACTGAAGTGGCCATACAGTCGCAAACCCTGTCCTTGTCTTGTTTTAACGCTGAGAAGGCTCTGCTGGCTGGTTTGGAGACCTATTCCCGCACTTTTCTGCCAGTCTCATCCGGGAAGGAAAAATAATGTTATGTGACCACTGTCATAATGAAGAAGCCATTGTGCATATCCGTGGCCTGGATCAGAGTGGCAATGTGCGCTCCCTGAGTCTTTGTGCCGCCTGTGCGTTGCAGGAGATCATGATGGGCACGGAACAGGCCGATGAACTGCTGGCGACTTTTCGCGAGGCCGCGTTGCTCAATCCAGATGATATTATGAAGATTCTGCAGGCTGCAATGGGGGGTAAACATCCTGCGCTGCCCCCGGAGTTGGTGGAAGCACAGAAGGAATGCTGTCCGGGCTGCGGACAGAGCCGGGCTGATTTCCATCGTACGCACCTGCTGGGCTGCGGCAAATGCCTGGAATTCCTCCAGCAGGATATTTGCGATCATCTCGGCGGCAAGGAACTGAATTTTTTTGACACTCTGCACAGCTTGGATTCCACTTCCAGAAAATATACTGCGAAGGTCATTCCGCAGGAATCGATTCGCAATCTTAATGCCCGGATCAGCACTGCGGTAGCTGCTGAGCAGTATGAGCAGGCCTCTCTGTTGAAGGAACAGCTTGATGACATGCTGGCCCAGCTGAGCGGGAAAAGCGATCCGGTTCCGCGCAAGGGCTGGGGCAGTATGGTGGTACGGGATGAATTCGCTCTGCCGGAACAGACGGTGGCCAATCTGCCTTGGCTGCCCAAGAAGAAGACCGGCGGTCCGCTGGTGCAGCTGGCCAGTTTCGTCTCCTTGAACCGGAATCTGCAAATTTATGAGCTGCCGCCCTTTGGCAAAAATCTCTCTCAGAGTGAAGAGCTCTGCCAGTTGTTGTCACCGTTGCTGAGTGCAGAACCGCTCTTAGGCAGCCCCAGCGAATTCGATCCCCACAAGATGTCCAAGAAAGAACGCCTGGAGTTGTTGGAGCGCACGCTTTGTCCGCCAGATTTTTTGTTCCGCAATCATTCCTGCCGGCTCTTTCTGAGCAGGAATGAGCGGGTCACCTGTCTGCTGAATAATATCGACCATCTCTCCCTGCACGCCTGGGGCTCGCCGCAGGATTTGCCGCTGATGTTCCACCAGTTCGGGCAGTTCCATGAGCGCTTGAGCAATAAGATTTCCTTCCTGGATGATCTGAAGATTGGCTATGTGACCAGGAATATTTTTCAGTGCGGCTCAGGCATGAAATTCGGGCTGCTGTTGCATTTGCCATGCTTGATATTCATGGACCGCCTGCCCGGGATCACCAATGCCTGCAGTGACCTGGGCTTCCTGCTCCGGCCCTTGCACCGGAACGGCAGGAACGTGCTTGGGGGGGTGGTCATTCTCGAGACCGCCAACGGGCAATGCGTGCCCGGGGATAAAATAGCGCCGCTGCTCAGTCTCGCGGAGAAGATCAATGAGCATGAGCTCTCCAGCCGGGATCAGGTGCGTCAGGATTTTTCCCAACGTGCCCTGCTGACCGACATGATTGGCCGGGCGGTCGGAAATCTGCGGGGGATGCGGCTGCTGGAGCAGAATGAAGCCCAGCATCTCTTGTCAATGCTGTGGCTTGGTTGTGAGCTGGAAATGCTGCCGTGGCTGTCGTTGGGGCAGATAATGCAGAAAATCACCGAGCTGGCGGCCGTGCCGGCAATAATGTATGGCCAGGAGAACGACAGCGAACGCAAATTGCAGATGCAGTATTTTTTGGCCCGGCGCTTCCGGCACGATTTAGCCGGGCTGCGGGACGAGGATTGATGCTGGCCGGATAGGGCACAGGGCAAAAAAATACTGCCGCCGGGCGGCGGCGGCAGTCTGTCAGGAAAATTATTAGCGGGCAGTGCAAGAGCATGACACTGCCCGGATGGGCCACCCGGCCCTGCGGATCGGTTAATTCTGCTGGTTCAACAAAGCGATGCCGGTTTTGATGAAGGACACTCCGACTTCCCGCCCGGCTTTATCTGAGGACGGGCTGGTCTCATAGCCGCCGCCGTGGGTGTAGTGCTCCGGCAAGCCCACGTAACCGACTTCACCCATCCCGAGAGCAGCGATGAAATTCAGCGGGAACGGCGAGGATTCTTTGATCGCCAGGCCGATTTCCGTAAACGGCTCGGCCGGTAGGGAGACGACTGCGAATTCCTGCCCGAATTTCAAGGCCAGCATGGTCTCAAAGCGTTTGGCCGGGTGCACCGCATCGTGGCACTGCATCAGCCGTTCCGCAAAATATTTCAGCACGTAGGGGTGCTTTTTGGCGATGTCTTCGCTGGTGAAATCCCGTCCGGCCTCCATGACCGCGTCTTTATATTTTGCGGCGACCGCCTTGGCCTGTTCATATTCGTCCTCACTGACGCTCATAAATGGCACTTCGATGGTCTGGCTGGCGGTACTGATTTTCTCCACCTTCACGCTGCGCAGCTGGTACAGAGCCGCGAGAATGACCGCAGCGTAGGCTTTGCCGATGCGCGTGGCCTCTTCGTAAGAAGTCTGGTTGGCAGCGGTCTCGACATTGAAATGGTTGATGTTGCCCTGTGCTCCCAGCATGGAGATCACCGGCACATTGTAGCCCAGCTGGGACTGCACTTCGTGTTCGAGGCGGCCGGGCCAGTCAGCCGAGACGAAATCGCCGCCAATGGTGTCGGTATGATTGACGATGTTGGCCAGCAGAAGCTGGTAAATGCCGTTCTGGCGCACCGCCAGCAGCGGGATATCAGTGTCGACCGTACCTTCCGGGCGGTCAATATCGGGATTCAGCTTGCCGGGGTTGGTCAGCACGATACCGCTCTTCATCCAGTAACGGCGATTGTAGGCCAGAGTCCGACATTCGGTTTTGCTGACCAGCAGCTCGGCGGGAGCGAGAGCATTGACCGCCCGGCGGATGGCTGAGACGGTTTTTTCCACTACCATGGACTGGTAGTCGGCATTAGTGTTGTCGCTGAAGCAGGCCGACATATACGGCCCGGTGTGGGTGTGCGTGGCGCAGAACAAGATCTGGTCAGCGAAGGCGAAGCCGGCTTTCTTGATCTCGGCGCTGCAGCGCAGGACGATTTCCCGGGGCAGCATGCACAAATCATAGGAAACGATGGCGGCGTAATCCTCTCCGCAACGGAATACTGCGGCTTTAATCGCCAGCGGGTCCAGTACTCCGCGGTTGGGGCGGGGATTGAAGTAACCGCACAATGGAATACCATACCAAGGAGTAATGTCTTCCCGGGCGAAACCAAATTCCAACATTGCGATAATTCCTTTTGTTCCGATATTACTGATGGAAACAGCTGCAGCCGTTTCAGCGGAGATGATCTGGCAATAATGTATTGCCGGAGAGGATTTTTACAATTGCCGGCGGCAAAATATCCCCATAGTGGTGGTGGTGGTCGGGCGGTGGTTTTACTCAGGCTCTGCGAAAGAACCACAGGGCGCAGGATCGCGCCTCTGGCAGTGTGGCGGTGAAGTTCCTGAGGCGGTCCCCGGTATACAACTCCGGGGTAGGGGAACCGAAGCGCTCGAAGAGGTACTTGCCCTCGGGCTCGAAGCCCGGCAGAGCGAGCGTGATTCTGTCGTTGCTGGTTAGCGGCCGGCGGAAGACAATCAGGAAGCCCTGCTGCTGCTGCCGGTCAATGCAGGCGTAGGCGCAGAATTCACGGTAATCACCGCTATTGCTGGTCAAGGGGTAGAAATCGTGCAGGAAAAAAGGCATCATCCTGGTGGCGGCGGCGAGCTGTTCCTGGTCGGGGAAGCAGCAAATGCCGCAGGAAACGCCGCTGGCTATGCCGCTCAAGAATCCATACAGGTCTCCGGGGGCGACGGTAGTTCCGCCGGCGTGCAGTGGCACCCACTGGGTCAGTCCCAGAATCTGGGTCTGATTGCATTCGGAACAGTCGAACCATGGTCGTCCCAGTAGGTCCGCCCGCCACAGGCAGATACTGCGGCTCATAGTCTCGCTGTCAATGCGTCGACCGCCGCTGGCGCAATTGTCGATCAGCATGTCCGGATGGCGTTTGCGCAAGGTGTCCCAAAAATGGTACAGCCCGGCGATATATTTGGCCTCAGTTACGCCCTGACGGTCTTCAGCGTCAGCCTGTCGCCAGAAGGGCAGAGTATTGAAATTGAAGTCCTGCCGGTAGTAGTCCACGCCCTCATTTGCAATAATCTGGCTGACGCTGTCGATGGCCCACTGGCAGGCGTCAGGATGCCCGAGGTTCAGGAGCAGGTCAGCGTCGTTGTTCTGGCAGCGCAACAGCCATTCCGGGTGGGCAGAGGCAATCGGCGTACCGGGGCGGATACGTTCGATTTCGAGCCAGAGCAGGAATTTCATGCCGGCACGGTGGGCGGCGTCCGCGACCGGGCGCAGTCCTCCCGGATGGGGGATGCGGTTCACCCTCCAGTCGCCGACAGTGCGGGCCCAGTCCGAAGCAGGAGTGTATTCCGAATTTGCCACCTCGCGGTCGGGGCCGTACCAGCCGGCATCCATCCACAGGACATCGAAGGGGTACTTCTGCTGAACTGCCCGGTCGATGATCCGGATGGTCTCCTGGCTGGGCATGCCGCCCCAGACCGACAAGGGCAGGGGCGTTTTGAACAGTCGACCGGCGGAGTCATGCGGGGAGTGGTATTTGAGCATAAACTGCCGGAAGAGGTTCTGCCCCTCGACGATGCTCATTCTCTCGCGCTGCTGCAGGATGATTGAGGGTTGGCGGATGCTCTCACCAGGCAACAACCGGAAATGGGTGCGCAGCATTCCAGCTTTGAGATGCAGGTCTCCCAGCAAGGTAAAGTCCGCCTGCCAGGCACCGCTCCAGCCAATGGCGACATTCCAGCCGCGGTCGTGATTGAAGTCCAGTCCGAAGAACGGCAGGTGTGCGGCCGAGGAGCGTCCTTCGTCGGTATCGAAGAAGGCGCGGTGGGCACCGTAGCGGTCATGCAGGATGGTGCATTTGCTCAAAAAATCATTCTGGTCGTTTTTGGAGCCAAGGGTGTGGCGGATTTGCAGCTCGCGGTGGCTATAACGGGACTCGTCGGGATTGGGGCAGGGCAGGGTGATGTCCAGGGAGTGAAAGTCTTGGATGATGGCGCTGGGGCTGTCTCCGCTGCCGGTCAGCACCGGCAGCCATTCGATGACCGGAAAATCGTG
>JAAYYJ010000246.1 GCA_012515455.1 Oligosphaeraceae bacterium | reverse complement strand
GCAGCACGCAGTCGCAGCATCGGTGGCGAGTTGCTCTGCTATGTCTGGTAGTCCTCATAAAGGAAAGGAAAAGCAGCATGTCACGGATGGGTAATAAACCAATTTCCTTGAGCAGCAAGGTCAAATTCGAACTCAAAGACCAGGACGTAAAAGTCACTGGTCCCAAAGGCAGCCTGGAATTCAGTCTTCCCGAGGGCATCAGCCTGGAGAATGACGGCACAGTCATTCATGTCAAGCGCGCTAATGACGACCGTTTTTTGAAGATGAAGCACGGGATGGTACGCAGCATCATTAATTCCATGATTATCGGTGTTGACAGCGGTTTCAAGATCGACTTGGAGCTGTTTGGCGTCGGTTACCGGGCCCAGCTGAAAGACCGCACCCTGACTCTGAATCTGGGCTACTCCAACCCGGTGATCTATGAAATCCCGGACGGGGTTACTGCCAAGGTTCCGGACCAGACCCATATTTCCCTGGAGAGCATCGACAAACAGAAGGTCGGCGAGGCCGCTGCCACGATCCGGAAATTCCGTGCTCCTGATGCCTACCATGGCAAGGGCGTTCGCTTTGTCGGTGAGCAGATGACCTTGAAGGAAGGCAAGACCGTCTAAGGTCTAATCTTCGGTACGATCAATTTTATCATCCGGCTTGCAATCCGGGTGCTTTCAGCGATGGAGTAATTTCAATGAGCAAATTATCGAAGAAAAAAGCGCGCATCCGCCGCCACAACCGCCTTCGTCAGAAGGTCGCTGGCACTGTTGCGGTTCCCCGTCTCAGTGTCTGCCGCACCGGCGCCCACATCTATGCCCAAATCATTGATGACGATGCGCAGAACACCCTGATGGCGGCCTCAACCGTGGAGAAGGCCATGCGGGAGCAGAAACTCTCGTCCAACGTCAAAAGTGCAGTCATCATCGGACGGACGATCGCCGAGCGGGCACTGGCGGGACAGATTAAGAAGGTCGTTTTTGACCGTGGCGGTTTTACTTATCACGGTTGTGTCAAAGCCCTGGCGGATGCCGCCCGGGAAGCCGGTTTGGAATTTTAATGTCTTTCGCTTGCGCATTGCCGGCGGAATGCTGTGCTGGCTACTGGCTGAGTACTGTCAACCGCTGACTAACAACCTATATGGGAGAACATTCTGTGACAAGTCAAAATAATGATAGATCAGACAACGAGACTCCGCTGCAGCCGGCAGTTTCCGGGGTGGAGCGTACGCTCGATGAGTCGGCACAGGAGCTGGTAGAGCAGGTTGTCGCGGTCAACCGCAGCAGCAAAGTTGTCAAAGGCGGCAGGAATTTTTCTTTCAGTGCTTTGGTCGTGGTTGGTGACAAACACGGTCGCGTGGGCATGGGCTTTGGCAAAGCCAATGAGGTGGCGGATGCTATTCGCAAAGGTGGCGAGCAGGCTCGCCGCAGCCTCATCAAGGTACCGATGTTCAAGTCCACCGTGACGCACCTGGTCAACTACACATTCCGCGGTTCGAAGGTAATGGTTCGGCCCGCCTCCGAAGGCACCGGACTGATTGCCGGCGGTGGTATGCGGGCGGTGCTAGAGTTGGCTGGTATCAAGGATGTGCTGGCCAAGTCCCTGGGGTCAAAAAACGCAGTGAACGTCGTCAAAGCCACCTTCGAGGCCCTCAAAGATTTGCGGACCAAGAAAGAGATTCTGGCGAAGCGCGGCATCTGTGCTCTGTAAGCGCATTTTAACATGCACAAATGAGGATGGCAATGAAACTTCATGAGTTAAAAAATACAGTACCGCGTCCCGCCCGCAAGCGGGTCGGTCGCGGTGATGGGTCCGGTAATGGCAGGACTGCCGGCAGAGGTGATAAGGGTGCCGGGGCGCGCTCTGGCTATAGCCGCCGGCCCTATTTTGAAGGCGGGCAAATTCCGCTGATCCGTCGTTTGCCCAAGCGCGGTTTCAACAACCCCAACCACATTGAATTCAATGTGATCAACATCCTGGTTCTGGAAGAGAATTTTCAGGCTGGTCAGAGCATTGACAAGCAGGAGTTGCAGCGCCGCGGTCTGTTGGGCAAAAGCAATCTCCCCTTGAAGATTCTAGGTGACGGCACGGTTACCAAAGCCCTCCAGGTTAAGGCGGACAAATTCTCCGCCAGCGCTCGCGAGAAAATCGAAGCTGCAGGTGGCAGTTGTGAGTTGGGCTGACGGCTGTTGGTATTCAGCGCGGCTGAGTTGTCCCGCCCCATCCGGCGGGACCGTATCAGCACACGGCCAATCGCCAGTCTTTTGCAGCCATAGGCTTGGTAAATCGACAAGGAAACCGACATGCTTTCTGCTTATGTTAACTGTCTGAAAATACCAGAACTGAAAAAACGGTTGTTTGTGACCTTCGGGATCATCGCCCTGTGCCGGGTGGCCAGCATGATCCCCTGCCCCGGGGTCGATCCGCATGCCTTGGCGGAGCTGTTCAAGTCGATGAGTGCCAACCGTGGCGCTGGCGGGGTCTTCGACATGCTCGATTTGTTCAGTGGCGGTGCGATGGAGAATTTTGCCATTGGTGCCTTGGGTATCATGCCCTATATCTCCGCCTCGATTATTCTGCAGCTGATGACTCCGGTGATTCCGGCTCTGAACAAGATGGTACGGGAGGGTGAATCCGGGCACCAGAAATACAACCAGATAATGCGCTACATTACGGTGCTGATTTGCATTATCCAAGGCACGATGTTCTCTCTGGCGATGATGAATCCGGAAAAGCTGCGTTTGAGCAGCGGTGCCAGCATTGTCACCAATCCGGGCCTGATGTTTATCATCTCCACCGTGATCACCCTGACTGCCGGCGCAATGCTGATTATGTGGCTGGGGGAAATCATTACCGAGCGCGGCATCGGCAACGGTGCGTCTCTGATTATCACCATCAATATCATTGCCCGCCTGCCGAATGCCATCAAGAATCTCCTGACCATGATTCTGGGCGGTGCGGCCACTGGCGGCGGCGATATGAATATGATTCATTTGGTTATCCTGCTGGCGATGTTCTTCCTGGTTTGCGCCGGGGCGGTGGCTTTGACCCAGGGAATGCGCAAGATTCCCGTCCGCTACGCGCAGCGGGTGGCAGGTGTCGGCAAGACCAGTGCGGTGCAGACCAGCTATCTGCCTTTGCGGGTAAACTACTCCGGGGTTATGCCCATTATCTTCGCTGGTGCCATCCTGTCTTTCCCGATGCTGCTGTTGCAGTATGCTCCCAATTGGGCTTTCTTCCGCTGGCTGATTCCGAACGTCGCCTATGGCTCTACCGGTTATTTGCTGCTCTACGGAGCGCTGATTCTGGTCTTCTCGTTTTTCTGGGTCGCGAACCAGTTCAATCCCATTCAGATTGCTGATGATCTGCAGAAACGCGGCGGGTATATCCCCGGCATACGTCCCGGCGAACCGACTTCAGATTTCCTGGACCATGCCATGACCCGGATCACCCTGGCAGGTGCCATTGCTTTGACGGTGCTGGCCATTCTGCCTATGCTGTTGAGCAATTCCATGGGCGTGCCGCAAGTCATCTCGCAGTTCTTCGGCGGCACCAGCCTGCTGATCATCGTCGGGGTGTCTTTGGATACCATGCGGCAGATTGAGACCCATCTGTTGAACCGCCATTATGATGGCTTTATGTCCAAGGGGCGTCTGCGCTCTCGTCGTTGAGAAACAGGTGTTTCTTAGTCAGTTGCGCAAAACCGCGGCAGAGTTTTTCTCGGCCGCGGTTTTTTATTGCAGTATACCGGGAGCAGCCGCAAGCCGCAGGGAGAATTTTTCCGGGCCGAACATGCTGATGCTGGCACGGCCTCTCGTCTGACTGAACGACAGCCCCGGCAGTCAGCCAGCAGCCCCGGCAGCAACCCTGTCCAATTGCGTCCAGGCGCCAAAACCGCACGGCGTATTTTCTTTTCCACCTGCCTGTTGCTCAGCCGCACGCCAAGCCACAGGGGATAAGGAGGTACCGGCTGCATCTTTGACGGGACTAACGGCCAATTCACGCCGGCGGCATAGCCGGAAAGGCTTCCAGCCAAGACTTATGTCAGCCTGGCAACTGCCCGCCAGGCGATAATCAAGGTTAGCTAAATTCGGTTTGCCTCCGCCGGCAAACAATATCAACGCTTGTTTCTGCCGGTACGGCTCTGGCGTTCAATAACTCTGGTGCTGACTGCAGGAGACACGGCGGTCATTTTGCCACCAAAAGTCTTCACTGTCACCGTCTGTCCCGGTTGCAGACCGCCCACAATATGTCTTTTCGGTTCCTCTGTTTGGCTGTCCTGGACCAGGCTGGGGTCCAGGCAGAACGGGTGGCTATCGATCAAGGCCCAAGCTTTCTGCCAGGAAGCATACTGCTCCTCATGCCGGGGAAACTCTTTCAACTCCAAGGTCTGCAAGACGGAAGATACAGCCAGCAAGCTGAAGATTTGGGTTGTCTGGCCGTTAAGATCAAAGCCGAAATCCTCAAGATGATCCCTGAACAGATAGTAATATTTGTTAGGGTTCGGCAAGCCTGCGGCAGAAGCCCGGTCCATCCTGGCCTGCTGCTGGAAAATCCACATCGGCCAGGCATCAGCCAGCAGATCGCGAGCGTTACTGGTTTTCCCCTGTCGGGCCAGCCAGTCCGCCAGGCAGGCCACCACCCAGGTATGCTCCGCCGCCAAGGTCAAACTGGGGACCTGTCGGGGAACGCCAAAGAAATCGGGAAACAGCGGTTGGGTCTCAGACTGCAGCCCGGCGGCAATGGCCAGACGGGCGCATTGCAGCAGATAGGATGGAGGCTCGCCAGTGCCTCCCCGGGCCAGCAATTCGGCCAGCCAGGGCGAAACCGGCAGTTTCTCCACCGGCAGATCCTTCAGGACGACCTGCAACAAATGGTCTGTTGCCAGTTTCTGACGCTGCTGCAAGGCTGTGCGGTTCTCCTGATCGACCTCCGCATAGCGGCACAGCGCCAAGGCTGCCAATGCAGCTGATTCAATCCGGCCATCCGGGCTGAATAAATCATCCAGAGGGCGGTTCATCTCCGGGTATAAACGCAACAGAATAAAATCTCCCTGCCGGTCCATCTGCCGGTAAATATACTTCACCAGTTCCTTGACCAGAGGCTGGAATTCCGGACTCTTACTGGCCGCATCAGTCTCCAGCATGGCAAGACTGACCAGAGCATTAGTATGTAGACTCACGACTTTGCGTGAATCCTGCAGTTTATCGCCTGGAGAGAGGTCTTCATCCTCGACTAAAACCGTAAACAGCCCACCGCCAAGGCTGACCTTCTGGCAATGCTTCTGCAGACGACGGCAGATAGTGCGAGCCGCTTCGGAGTATTTCTTGTTCTTATCAATCAGCGCCAGGCGGGAAAATACCAATGCCAGCTCCGCCTGACAGGACAGGAATTCACCCTGCTCAGCGCGTCTGGAGACCCACTCTGGGAAAAATGGGCTCAGCCTGCCATTGGGCAGCAGATGTTCCAGGAGCCGATCGGCCGCTTGGCGGGCATGCTGCGGGAAACCGTCGGCGCCTCTGCCGGGCAAAATCGGATGACCGCGAAAAAGCCTGACCGCCATCTCGGCATCAGCGTAATAGCAGTCGGCTTCGAACAGGCAGATGCGCCCTTTCTGCTCAGCGTTGGCCATATCCAGCCACGTCCTCAAGGCACCCCAGTTGTCGGTCTCAGCAATCAAATTGCCAACCTGACTCACATTCAGGTGCCGCTCCGGCGACAGCAGATATCGCCCCATAATCTGCTCGGGTGTGAAAGCCAGCCCGTCCGCAGGGCGAAAAGCCAGTCCGTTCAGACTGCTCAGCAAAATCCGGGAACTGCGGATGGAAAAATCATTCACCGGCAGCGCATTTTGCACGATAT
>JAAYYJ010000245.1 GCA_012515455.1 Oligosphaeraceae bacterium | reverse complement strand
TGGAGGGCGAACTGGCCTCCAGCGGCAATGTCTCGTTCAAATTCTTCGCTGAGGATTATTTCCGGCCTCTGCCTGCCAGCGGCAAAGCTTGCCCCTGGCAGGATTCTCTGCAGGGAGAGTACTGCGACGCGCAGCAGATCATGCAAAACATTCCGCATCGGATACCCTTTCTGCTGATCGACAGGATGTATTCCGGCAAAGATCGCGATACCGCCTACGGATTTAAGAATATCACCGGCAATGATATTTTGGCTCAGGCAGTGGGGCGGGGATTTTTCCCGGGCTATCTGCAGGTCGAGGCATTGGCCCAGCTCGGTTGTGCAGAACTGCTGCGCCGTCCCGAGAATGCCGGCAAAATCGGCATGTTCATGTCTATTGATGAAGCGCATTTCGATGCCCTGGTTTTTCCCGGGGAGCAGCTGCAGATGTATTCGCATTGTGAATTCGGCGGCCGCTTCGGCATCGCCGAGGGAGAACTATATGTCGAGGACCGTCAGGTGGCCCAGGCCAAGCTGAAGTTCGCTATCCTGAAACTGTAATTGTGTATTTATAGCCGTATTCGTCCTGGTTCATGGAATCACCCCAGAAGAGGAAACAGGTCTTTATGCATTATTACGATGTCTCGCCATTAGTAGTTCCGGCCAATCAAGTGGGAGAAATTCGCATCCGCCCGCGGTTCGAGCATGCGTCTTTCCCGGCCCCGGAGCTGCTGGAGATTATGGTCTGCCCCAACGATGGCCTGACCGGCGGAGAAGACGGGCAGGGACTCAGCTGGGATAACGCCCGCCTGGAACCCCTGGAATGGCATTTGCAGGACGACGGCGTGCTGGTGGTGAAATACTTCTTCGCCGGGGAACAGGAATTCAACATCCGGGTGTGCATCAGCAAACAGGACAACCCCCAATACAAGCTGATGCGCAGTTTCCGGGTCTATTCCCTGGAGGAGGATTTGCTGTCCCTGCGCCCGTTCAAGGGTGATTTCCATATCCATACCAACCAGTCCGACGGCAAGGAATGCCCCTGCTATGTGGCTGCCAGGTACCGCCAGGAGGGCTTTGATTTCGCCGCCATCAGCGACCACCGGCTCTTAGAACCCTCATTGCAGGCCGCAGAGTACTGGGGGCACCTGGGGTTGGATTTCCGGCTCTACCCCGGGGAGGAAGTGCATTCCCCCGACAACCCGGTGCATATCATCAATTTCGGCTCCTCGTTCAGCGTCAATGCGCTGTATCGGGCCGACGAGGCAGCGTACCGCGCTGCGGTCGCCAAGCGCCTGGAGGAGATCCCCCGCGAGGTCCCGGGGCTGAATTATTTCCCGGTAGCGGCATCGGAGTGGGTCTTTGACCAGATTCGGGCCGGCGGGGGGCTGGCGGTGTTCTGCCATCCCTACTGGTACGGAGCGCGTAATGTGCTCAGCTATGGCTTGGTGGATGCAATGTTCAAACGCCGGCGCTTCGATGCTCTGGAGCTGATAGGGGGATTCTTCCGGCATCAGCCGCGCTCCAACAACTTCCAGGTGGTGCGCTGGTGCGAGGAGTCGGCCAAGGGCAACCGTTTCCCGGTGGTTGGCCTCAGTGATTCGCATGGCACGGACCTGTTCCCGCTCAGCAATACCAGCGCCGCCAACAACGAGGGTATGTCCTCCGTTGAGAGCCGTTCCGCAGACTTGCTGGGGTGGTATTACACTATCGTTTTTGCCCGCCAGAACGCGGTGCCGGAGATCTGCTCGGCCATCCGTTCGCATAACTGCGTGGCGGTCTCGCACCTGACCGGTGAGCGGCCGGAAATCTTCGGGGATTTCCGGCAGGTCCGTTATGCCAGTTTCCTGTGCCGGGAGTATTTCCCCATCCTGCGCCATTATTGCCAGGAGGCCGGCAGCGTGATGCTCGATTACCTGGCCGGGGATGAGAGCCTGGCCGAGACTATTCGGACCCTGGATCAGCGGGTGGCAGCCTTCCGCAACCACTGTTTCCCGGAATGCCGTTAACGCACTGCAGGTCAGCATGTCAGCCTCTTGGCATAAATATCTGCGCCGGGCTGTGCTGTTGCCGAGCGAACCTGCCCCGGGGCTGCAGCTGGGACAGTTCCGCCATGTTGTGGTTGTGCCGGTCATGGATGAACTGCAGTTCCTGCCCCGCACGCTGTCCTCGCTGGCCCAGGCGCTGCCGGACCGGGTGGCGGTGCTGCTGGTCATCAACCATGGCCCGGACGCAGCCCCCGCGCGCAAGCAGAACAATCTCACTCTGCTGGCGCAATTGCGTCAGGGGGAGACCTGGGGCGTGCCGGCGCGGCAGCTGTTCTGGATCGACTGCGCCAGACCCGGGCGGGAGCTGAACCGGGGAGTCGGTGAAGCCCGCAAGATCGGCCTGGATGCGGGGCTGGCGAGTCTGGCTCCGGACAGCCTCGGCGAGTCTTTTCTGGTTTGCCTGGATGCCGATACGCTGGTCTCGGCCCGCTATTGGCCGGCCATCGAAGAGGGGTTCCGGCAGCATCCCCGCTGCGGTGCCCTGTCGCTGGGCTTCCGGCATCAGAAAGGCGGGAGCGCGGCCGAAGAATGCACGATCCGTCAATATGAAGCTTATATGGCGCGCTATCTGGAAGGGCTGCGCCTGGCCGGATCGCGTTATGCGTACCACTCCATCGGCTCGGCTATCGCGGTGCGGGCCGGCAGTTATCTGGCTGCAGGGGGAATGCGGATGCCGCCGGCCGGCGAGGATTTCTATTTTTTACAGGCGGTCTGCAAGACTGCGGCAGTAGTGCAGCTGGATGAACCAGTAGTATTTCCTTCTGCCCGGGTCTCGGACCGGGTGCTCTTCGGTACCGGACCGATGCAGCAGAAACTGCAGCAGGGCGAAGCGCTACCGTGCCTGCCGGCGGCAGCGTTTGCGGCCTTACGCGAGATGCTGGCCTTGACCACGGGCGAGCTGCTCTCCCACCCGGAAGAGTTTGCGGACAAACTCGCGCCGGCGGCCAGGCAGTTCCTGGAACGGCGCGGGTTCTTTGCGGTCTGGCCGAAAATCCTGCTCAACACTGCGCGGGAGCCGCATGCTCTGCGGACTGCTTTTGACTGCTGGTTTGATGCGCTGAAGACTTATCAGTTCCTGCGGGAAAACGCAGAAGGTGATGCTGCGGCGGAAAACTTCCCCCCGGCCGCCGCCGGCACTCCTGGCCGGGGGTGAAGCCCGGGAGATTATTTCCAGGCCTCGGGGTCCAGCCCGATGGGCTGCCCGTCCGCGGCTTTCTGGCAGGCCGGATTGCGGGGGAAGAAGTCCGCGGCCTCGAATGGCGCGAATGCCGTGGCTGAGATTTTCTTGTACTCCAGCTCCTGGTGTTCCTTGCCGAGGCTCTGCCAGCGAGCACTCCAGTCTTCCATATCGCGGAAGGAAATCATTTCCGGTAAGGCGGGCACATCGGGATTGGCGCAGAAGCTGGTGGATTTCCGCCCAATCAGTTTTTCATATTCCGGCAGGGTAAAAGCCTTGTCGTTGGGGGAGTTGTCGGCCAGGCGGCTGGGCTGGATGAAGAATTTCTGCTCTGCCGGGATGCGCGGGTAGATGCAGTTGTAGTTCTCGGTGATGGGCTCAAGATAAGAGACTCTGAAAGGCGGGATGCGTACTTTCTGCAGGGTGCCGTCGAAGAGCAGATTGTGGTGCAGGTTCGCCTTCTGCCCCGGACGGTTGTAGACCCCAATCGCGCCGATTTGGGTAATATAGGCCACGCAGTTCGCTACTTCCAGGTCCGGGCACTGGTGAAAGATCAGCCCGTGGAAGCCGCGGGTGTAGAAGCAGTTCCTGACGGTCAGGCGGCTGGTCATCCGGGCATAGAGCGGCGGCGGCGTGTAATTCGGAGAGCGACCGTCGTAGAAAATCTTCTGCACAATGATGTCGCTGCCGCCGTTGATGCTGATGGCCCCGCCAGCGGTGGCGCCGTATTTGCGCATATAGAATCCCTCGATGACTATATGGTGTTTGTTGTTGATGATGATGCCGCAGGTCAGCTTCTGATCCCGGCCCTCCAGCCAGACTTTTTCACCTGGGGCATTGCGCAGGGTCAGGGGCCGCCCCGGCTCACCGCTGGCCCGCAGGAAAATCTGCTCGTTGTAGGTGCCGGCGCGCAAAAACACCGTGTCGCCGGCCCGGGCGACGCTGAGGGCCTGGGCGACGGTGCGCCAGGGGGCCTCGCGGCTGCCCGTGCCTTGGTCATCGCCGTCGGGGGCGACAAAGTACTGCTGCGCCTCAGTCT
>JAAYYJ010000244.1 GCA_012515455.1 Oligosphaeraceae bacterium | reverse complement strand
CTTTGCCCGTCTGGTCGACTGGCAAGTGCAGTCTGTCCAGCCTGCCCAGGCTGTCTTCAGACTGACAGATGCGGATGTCCCCCCGGAAATGGTTGATTTCCCTTTCCGGCTGCAGATGAGCATCACCTTGAATGGCAGTCTGTCTTTAGCGCTGGAGATGGTCAATTTGGGCTTCCGCCCGGCAGTGGTCTCCTGCGCCTTGCATACATACCTGGCAGTGTCTAACTATGAAAACGTCTGCCTCACCGGCTTGGATAACCGGGAATTTACCGTAAAAGACAACCCGCAGCGCCGGCTCCAGGAAGGTCCGCTGCATCCCCGGGGCGAAATCTGCAGCTTGTTTCACGATATTGCGGCGCCCATCGTGGTCCATGACCCTGCCTGGCACAGGCGGATCACCCTGCACAACCGTGGTTCGAACACCGCACTGGTCTGGAATCCCGGCCGGCAGCGCGCCGGGGAACTCAGCGACATAGGCGAAAATAACTATCAGAACCTGCTCTGCGTTGAAGCCAATAATGCCAGTGAAGATGCCAGAATACTCCTGCCCCTGAATCCGCACTGCCTCAGCCAAACCATCAGCATTGCGGAACCGTGATAGGCAATGCCCCTGCCCGCCCCGGCGGCATGTCTCCGGAGCGGGCAAGCGCACCCGCAATACCGGTCAGCCCCGGCGTTTGCGCCGTTCCAAAATCACCGCCTCGGCAATGCTCTGGGGTACAGGCTCGCAGAACTCGAAGGACATATTGAAGCCCGCGCGACCCTGAGTCAAATTGCGCAAATCACTGGTATAACCGAAGAGATTGGCCAAAGGCGCCAGGGCATGAATAACCTGCCCGCCGGCGATCATATCCATACCCTGAATCCGGCCCCGCCGGCCGCAGAGATTACCGGTGATAGAACCGGCAAATTCTTCCGGAGTGGTGATGGTCAGTTTCATCACCGGCTCCAGGAGCTGCGCCTCAGCCTTCAGGAAGGCACTCTTGAAACCGATCGAAGCACAAGTCCGGAAAGACATCTCCGAACTGTCGACATCGTGCGCAGAACCGTCCAGCAGCGTCAGACGGAAATCCACGCAGGGACAGCCAGCCTTCGGCCCCTTGGCCATGGCATCCTTGATGCCCTTCTCAACTGCCGGAATGTACTCCCGCGGGATGTTGCCGCCCTTGACCTCATCCACAAACTCGAAGCCGCTGCCGGCCGGCAGGGGCTCCAGGCGGAAGATAATGTGAGCGTACTGGCCATGCCCGCCAGATTGTTTCTTGAAACGCTCTTCGTGCTCAATACTGCGGCTGATGGTCTCACGATACGCGACCTCAGGGGCTCCGCTGTCAACTTCAACCAAGAATTCCCGGCGCAGGCGGTCCAGGATGATATCCAGATGCAATTCTCCCATGCCGGAAATCAGGGTGTCCTCGGTCTCGCTGTCGACCTTCACCGAGAAGGTCGGGTCTTCCTCCACCAGCTTGGCCAGCGCCGACATCAGCTTCTCACGATCGTTGCGCTTGCGCGGAGAAACCGCAACGCTGATCACCGGTTCGGGGAACTCAATCTGCTCCAGAACAATCGGATTCTCCGGATCACAAAGCGTGTCGCCGGTCACCGTATCCGACAGACCGACCAAGGCGCCAATCTCACCGCAGTTAAGCTGGTCGACGTTCTCCTGATGGTTGGCATGCATCCGGAAGATCCGGCTGATGCGCTGCTGTTTTTCCTTGCTGGCATTGTAGATGTAACTGCCGGCCTGCAGTACCCCGGAGTATACCCGGACATAGACCAGCTTGCCGACATGCTTGTTGCTCACCACTTTGAACGCCAATGCCGATAAGGGAACTGCGTCGCTGGTCTCACGGGTGATGCTCTCGCCGCCCAAATCCTTGCCCTCGGTAACCGGAACATCAAGGGGACTGGGGAGATAATTGACCACCGCATTCAACAGCCGGCGCACGCCTTTGTTGCGAAAAGCACTGCCGCAGAGAACCGGGCAGATCAGGTGCGTGCGGGTGGCGGTCCGGACAGCCGCGACAATCTCGGCCTCAGACAGCTCCTCCCCGGCACAATACTTGTCGAACAGGGCCTCGTCCAGCTCGGCCACACTCTCAAGCAGATTCTGGCGCCATTTCTCCGCCAGCGGGCGCCATTCTTCGCTCAAGGGCTCCTCTTGCGGAATCGTCCCGCTGGGGTCTTCGATGTACCGGACCTGGCACATCTTGACCAAATCAATAATGCCCTTGAACTCCGGCCCCTGGTCCATCGGAATGGCAATGGGTACTGCATTGGCTCCCAGGATGGAACGGATTTTCTCCACCACGGCAAAGAAATCCGCCCCGGTGCGGTCCATTTTGTTCACGAAGCAGATGCGGGGGACGTTATATTTGGTGGCCTGGCGCCAGACGGTCTCGGATTGCGGCTCCACCCCGCCTACAGCACAGAACAGACCGATGGCGCCATCAAGGATCCTCAGGCTGCGCTCGACTTCGACGGTGAAATCGACGTGTCCGGGGGTATCGATAATGTTGATCTGGTGGTCGTGCCAGACACAGGTGGTTGCGGCACTGGCGATGGTAATGCCGCGTTCCTGCTCCTGAACCATGAAGTCCATGGTCGCCTGGCCATCATGAGTCTCACCCAGCTTATGAGTCCGGCCGGTGTAATACAGCATTCTCTCAGTACAGGTGGTCTTGCCGGCATCAATATGAGCCATGATGCCGATGTTGCGCACGTGATCAATAGCAAACGTTCTTTCCATTAGTGTCTTTTTTCCAGGAGATCAATCAGAATAATGTTCAGCCCCAATACTGCCGGTACAAAAACGGCAATTGCCGGACAAACGCGGCAATTGTAACATCAACAGAGAAAAACCCCTGTGCCTTTCTGGTTTTGAATTGTGGTTATGGTATTATTGATTTGCGCCGTGCGCTGGAGGCGCAGGCCGTGGTTACTTCCGGTCGTGGTCCAGGGTGAAACGCAGTTTACTGATCCGGTGATGCTTCACCTCCAGCACGGCAACCGTACAGCCGTGAAAGCGGAAACTGTCACCCGCTTTCGGGATGCGCCCGGCCAGTTTCAGAATCAATCCGGCGGCGGTCTCATATCCCTGGTTGTCAATGCGGAATCCCAGCGAACGCTCGAGCTCGCGGATGCCCAAACGGCCATCACATTCGAAAGCAGTGCTCCCGATGCGTTGCAGGAGCAGCGACTCCTGCTCTTTCTCGCCCTGGATATTGCCGACAATCTGCTCAGCCAGGTCTTCAACCGTGACCATGCCGATCATGCCGCCATATTCATCGACCACCACCGCCAACGGCAAATCCTGGTAGCGCAATTCGAACAGCAGCTCGTTGATGCCCTTGGATTCCGGAACATACGAGATATTCCTGTCGACGAAGGCGGCAATGGGACTCTGCAGCAGAACCTCCTCGGGCATCCCGGCAATCTTCGGACTGGCCATAATCTGACGCAGACTCACCACCCCGACAATCTCATTGATCCGGCCGTCATAGACCGGGAAGCGGGAGTAGCCGGTCTCAGCCGTCAGTGACTGCACGTCCTCAACCCGGGCATTCAGCGCCAGAGAACGAATCTCAACCAGCGGTATCATCACCGTCTCGACCGGTTTCTGGTCGAGTTCCAGGACCATCTGCAGCATCGCGCCGGCATCATGCGCGACCATGCCCTGCTCCGCCGCCATCCTGGCCATCACTTTCAAATCCTCACGCGTGACGTTACTCACGCTGTGGCTCAGACTCTCCTGGCCAAAATGCCGGGAAATCCGGCGGGAGACCGCCGTGACCAAGATGGTAACCGGGGCCAGCAGCCTGGCCAGCAGCTCCATCGGGCGGGCCATCAGCAGCGCGAAGCCATCCGCCCGGTTACGGACCACTGCCTTGGGCAGGATTTCACAGTAAATCAGCACCACCGGTGTAATCAGAAGGGTGGTAAGAACCTCATTCCAGGAATCAAAGCCGGGCCAGCGGGAGACGAACTCCTGGAACCAGGCACTGTCAACAATGTATTGCGCCACCAGAATCTGACCAATGGTGACCAGGCTGACATTGACCAGGTTGTTGCCAACCAAAACCGTGCCCAGAAAATGCTCGCTGTCGTTGAGAAAACGGCAGAACGCCTGGGCCCGCGCATCACCGCTCTCGGCCTTGCTGTTCAGAGTCAGCTTGCTGGACGCATTGAACGCCATCTCGCTGCCGCTGAAAAACGCACTGCCGCAGAGCAGCAGCAACAACAACAGAAGATAGATCAACAGACTAAGCATTAGCCAGCACCTCCTCCTCCGCAGCCCGGAGTAACAGAGGACGGATGGCCACTGCGCCGACCCGGTTCCCGACCATGCTGGTGACACACAGGTCATAGCCGCCGGCGGTAATTCTGTCGCCGATGGCGGGGACCCGGCCCATGACTTCCATCAGCAGCCCACCGATGCTGTCGGATTCCCCGGGGAATTGCGTCTTCAGCTTCTCGCCCACAATCCGCAGGCGGGCCCGGCCATCGGCCAGCCAGCCGTCATCAGTGCTGAGCCGGCGCAACTCGTTGTAATTCCCGCCGCTGGTCGCGAAGCGGCCGATTACTTCCTCGAGGATGGCGCTGATCGTCACAATGCCCAGAGTCCCGCCATACTCTCCCACCACAATGGTGAAGTGGATGGACTGCTTGCGCATATCGGCCAGCAACCGGTCGATCTTCACGCTGGGAGGCACAAAAGACACCTTGTAGACCGGCAGACGCCGCTCACCTTTGCGCCCCAGCTCAGTACGGAAATCCGCCAGCGGGCGGTCCTGTTCCGGGCGGTTCAGCCAGTAGGGGAAATCCGTAAAGGCGATCACCCCCCAGACGTCATCGAAATCCTCGTGGTACACCGGCAGGAAGCTGTGCTGACTGACCCGGATCTGCTCGAAGGCCTGCCGCAGTGACAAGCTGTCCTCCACCCCGACAATCTCGGTCCGGGGGACCATGATATCGCTGGCGGTGATATGCCCGAAGCGCATGATGCGCTCAAGCAGCTCGCGTTCGTGTCCGCTGGTCGCACCGCCGGCCTCACTGGCGGCGAGGCTGGCGGCGATCTCATCCTGGGTCAGCATACCCCAGGCATCCTGCGGTCCGTGGAGTCCCAGCAGGCGCTGAAACACTGCGCTGATGCTCTGCAGCAGCCACAACAGCGGCGCGAGCAGCTTGCCGAAATAGAGCAGCGGGATGGCGGAAAAACGGGTGAACTGCAGGTTGTTCCGGTACGCAATGCTCTTAGGGGAGAGTTCGCCGAAAATGATGAGAATGGGAGTCAGCAAAGCGATATTCAGGACAATGCCGAGCACTTCCTGCAACTTGTTCCAGCCCGGTTCTGTCATCTGCACGCCCGCCACCTGCAAGGCCGGCAACAGCAGCGCATCATACAGTCCCGGTTGTCCAGGACTGCCCAGCATGATCCGGGACAGCAGCGTCGCACACAAGGCCGTCAGCAGGACATTGACCAGCATGTTCCCCACCAGCACAATCGCCAACAGACGCTGAGGCAGCTTGAGCAGCCGGTAGGCCGCCCGTTCCCCCAGCGTACCATTAGCCATGCGCTTGACCTGGGCCCGGCTGAGAGACATAATCGCAGTCTCCGAGCCGGAAAAAAAAGCTGAAAACGCCAGCAGTACCAGGATCGCGGTACTGATTGGCAGGTAATTGGCAAAAATCTCCATTGGCTGATTGCGGTGCGGTTTAGTGCAGCCCCGGCTTAATCTCTGCGGGTGGTCATGGCTGCACCTGCTCCTGGATATTCCATTGCGACTGCAGCTGGAAGAAGTCAGCCATGAGCTGCAGACCGTTGGCGGCAAAAATTTCCGCCGCATGTTTGCTGATCACTCCATCGGCGTCGAAGCCGCTTTGCATCAGCTGCAAAGTCCGGATCATGGCCTCGAGGGCGCCCGGGAAATCCTGCTGCCGGAAGCGGACCCAGGCCAGGCTGTCCAGGAACGCGACATTATCCGGGTCGGCCTGCACTGCCTTGGCGATCAATTCGGCGGCGAAGGGAAGCTCGCGCCGGTTATCAGCCAGGGTGTAGCCCAGGCCATTGCAGGCATCAGGATTGTCGGGACTGAGCTGGTAAGCCTTGCGGAACAACGCCAGGGCCTGGTCAATTTGACCGGAAATTTCTGCGGCCAGTGCATAACTGGTGTAAAATGTATGATCCAGCCCGGCGGCGTCCTCCGCGGCCAGGGCAGCCTTTTCCGCCTGGGCATAACTCTGCAGAGCCTTCGCCGGTTCATTCAGAGAACGCCATAAAACCGCCTGCAGCAGCCAGCCGCGAAACGGCAGCTCACGCACCGGGGTCAGCAGTGCCAGCCCCATCTTCGCTTTGTCCTCCATCAGATACAGCCAGGCCAGCTGCAGACGATAGCGCAAGACCGGCAGATTGCGGAAGTGCAGACCCTCGTAAATTTCCCGG
>JAAYYJ010000243.1 GCA_012515455.1 Oligosphaeraceae bacterium | reverse complement strand
TGAGGACCTGGATAATCCCGCCTATCAGCAAATTAAAAGTCAGCTGGTTCTGCTGAAAAAAGATAATCCTGATATCGGCTTCATCTATCTGATGGGATTCCGTGCTGATGAGTCGATATTTTTCTTTGCCGACAGCGAGCCGCCCGATTCCCCAGATGCTTCTTCGCCCGGGGACATCTTTGTGCCGCAGGGGGAATTCCCGGCCGCAAAACTGCGCCAAGGTATTGAGCTGGTTGCCGGTCCAGGGGCTGACCAGTGGGGGGTCTGGGTGTCGGCTTTTGTCCCGGTCGAAGATGCGGTCACCGGCGAAACGGTGACTTATCTGGGTGCAGACATTGATGCACGCTTCTGGAGGCGACAAGTGCTTCTTGCCGGCATGCCGGGTTTTCTTCTGATGCTGACGCTGGTCGCGATTCTGCTGGTCTGGACCTGGCTTTCGCGACGTTGGCGGCAACCGGGCTTGCGCCCCCCCCAATGGGTGAACCGGCTGGATTTGGCGGGTGTCCTGACTATTGGCGTGATCCTGTCACTGTATATTCCCTGGCGCATTTACCTGCAGGAAACCAAAAACCGGTGGCAGTTTTTCCAGCAGGTGGCAGGCAGCGAAACCGCCCAGATGGTCTGGAATCTGAAAAGTATCCGTTCACCCGGTCTGGAAGGCCTTGCCGCCTTCTTTTACCAGGGTAAAATCATCCATAAGAATGATTTCTTCCACTATGCCCAATACCTGCTGGAAAATCCACTGGTCTATTTCTGGCTTTGGGCTCCGGCAGTCCCGGCGGCTGAGGCCGATGCCTTTGCCGCCCGGGTCCGCCAGGAGGAACATCCTGATTTCACCATTCGCTCCGGCTCTGCTGAGCAACCGCATCCTGGCCGGGGTCGCGACACCCTGTATCCGGTCCTCTTTGCTGAACCCGCGCATCCCCATCAGAATGTTATTGGCTTCGATCAGGGGTCTGACAGCGTACGTCAGGCCGCCATCAGCACCGCGATCCACAGCCGTTTGCCAGCGGCAACCGCACCGGTGCATTTGCTGAATGATCCAGAGGCGGCACTGAGCATTGTTGTCTACCATGCGGTCTTTGATCCGGAGCAGGAAGAGCTGCTAAAGGGCGTTGTTGCCATCGGCTTGCGCCTGTCAACCATCCAGAGCCGCAATGAAAGCAAGAGGAATTTGCTGCATATCGATTTGGCCATGCTGCAGGAACAGGGCCCGCCAGTGCTACTGTCTGATCCGCAGCAACCAAAGCACCTGCAGCCCCAAAACCGGATTCAGCGTTATCTTTTTGCCTTTGGCAGGGTTTTTCGATTGGACGCAGAACCAGGCGAGAATTTTCTGCAGTCGCATCCGTTGTGGTGGCATCGGATTGTAATGCTGGTCTGTGTTACCTTTACCGGCCTGGCGGGGATGATTGTCACCTTGATCTCCCGGCGTCGCACCGAGTTGGAGGCTCTGGTCAACGAGCGGACCTTGAAACTGGCTGAGAACGAATATCGCTTCCGGCAGTTATTGGAGCACAGCCGTTCTCTGATTTGGGATATCGATGAACAAGGCTGTTTCACCTTTGTCAATGAGGTGTCGGAAACTCTGCTGGGCTACCAAGCAGACGAAATGATCGGGAAAATGTATTTTCATGACCTGTATCGG
>JAAYYJ010000242.1 GCA_012515455.1 Oligosphaeraceae bacterium | reverse complement strand
TATCCCTCAGGATTGCCGATAACGAATTTTTCGATCAGCAGTTCACCTTTGCGGAAGGACAAGTTGACATTATCCACCGAGACTTTGCATTGGGTGACGGTTGAGCCGATGGTCTGGATGCCTCCTTTCAGGATGCTGTCGATGAAAATCAGACTCAGGATGGCGGCAACCACCAGGATGACCAGTACGCCCAGGATAACCTTCAACCACGTTTTCTTCTTCTTGTGTTGAGACATTTCTGCTTCTCCGTTTACATTTTTATGATTTTATCCAGGGCTTGTGAAGTTTTCTCCAGCAAGCCATCCCGGTACGGCATCATCTCGCAAGTCAAGGTGCTCTGGTAGCCGATTTTGCGCAGTGCGGCCATGATCTCCGGCCAGGGCATATCACCCTCCAGGAGGTCGCAGAATCCCTCCTGAGTCCCGACGGAGAGCTTGAATTCTTTGCAGTGGACTCGCTTGATCCGTGGTCCCAGCAATTCAATCCAGTGGGGCGGCCACTGCTGATGATTCAAGACATTGCCGACATCAAAATAGACCCCTACGGCGGGGTTGTCGATGTGGTCGATAAAATCGCGGAACTCCAGCGGGGAATAAAAGAGGCCATTCCAGACATTCTCCACTGCCAGGGTGACTCCCAGGTCCGAGGCGGTGTGCCCCAATTCCAGTACTGCTTCGCGGGCCCAGTCCAGCGCCCGGTCATAGCGCACCGGCTGGAATGATTTCTCCCAGGGGATCATTACTGCACCTGGTACGAAGAGCATGGCCTGACAGCCCAGCCAGGCAGCGCGCTGCAGGCACTGCTTGTGGATTTCGATGGCTTTGCGCCTGATGCTGCCATCGTTGTCGCTGGGGCAGAAAGCCCAGCTCAGGCCACTGGCCAAGGTCTCGACAGTCATGCCACGGTCATCAATCAGGCGGCGGCAGCTCTGGCAGTCCGCCTGGCTGCTTTGCGGGGTCAGGAAGCCCTCGAGGCCGATGCACAGTTCCAGGGCCGGGAAACCGGCGTTCTTGCTCAGTGACAAAGCAGTATCCAGCGGGCAGGTGCCAGCCAGTCCCCCTGGCATTGCCCAGTAACTAATGGCTTTTTGCATATTTGTCCTAGTTGAAGTTGATATTCAGAAGCAGATGAAAACGAGTATCCGGATACTTTACTCGCATTTTGCCGAAAAACAATCAGCGGTGACCAAGAAGCCTGTAATTTTTCCCAACTGCACCTGACCTCCTGAGGCATGGCAGTGCCGATGCGTGCAAAAGGCGCAAGCAAGGCGATGTTGTCAAGCGCAGAACTGTAGCAGCAGAAGCCACCCCGCTCAGCCGTCTCACCTGACCGCGCAACAGCCGATAGGTTAATGTGCGAAATCTGGTGTTGAGCTTTCAGACTGCCGTATGTAGTCCGGGCTGGAAATTGACACCCAATCGCTCTGCGCCGGCAACGCCGCGTCCTGAGCACTACCAGGTGCTTGACCAACATAACCATTATGGCAAAGCTCTTTTTTCCCGCACCAATCTTCGCACCTTAACCATTTTGAGTCAGTGGTGGCACTGCTGCCAAGTTTTTTCCCCGTCCCAATCTTCGCTCCTGAACCATTTTGAGTCAGTGATGGCACTGCTGCCAAGTTTTTCCCTGTCCCAATCTTCGCACCTGAACCATTTTGAGTCAGTGCTGGTACTGATGGCGCTGCTGCTATTGTCTGCTATTGTCTCTCATTGTCCATCTACGCGGCCATCTCGCGCGCGCGTCCTAATTAGGGTTGGGGGTCCCCCCAATCGGTGGGGTGGGCCCACCGCTAGAATCAAGGGCACGGGGCAAAAATTAGTGCTTTGCTCAATTTTGTCAAGGCACAAATCGGCAATTGCATACAAATACCTTGTTCCCGGACAACTGCTTCCCAGTAAAGGACCAAGAATCCCAGCTGCGGGAGCTGGTGAGATTGGATCAGAACCCGCAGTTCAGCTGGCTGCCCCCCATAGCCTGCAGCGGGTCCACTGCTATCTCTCCTTCCGGCGCAAACCACGTCATTCCGAGACAACCGAAAACGGTGCCTCAGCGGCAACAATCAATCGCCAATTTTCACACCTTAACCAACAATGGGTTCAGACAGGGCAGGATGCGGGGTCACTTCCGGTTAGCGAGAGCCTGCTGCAGACGGGTCTGCACCGTAGGCCAATGCACCACATGCCAGAATGCGTCGATGTAATCGCCGCGCAGATTCTGATATTTCAGGTAATATGCGTGTTCCCAGACATCCAGGCCGAGCAGAGGGATGCCGGGCTGCTCGGCGAGGTCCATCAGAGGGTTGTCCTGGTTGGCGGTGGAGCAGAGGAAAAGCCCTCCGTCCGGGCCTAGGCAGAGCCAGGCCCAGCCGCTGCCGAAGCGCGACAGTGCGGTCTGTTTGAACTGTCGCTGAAACTCGGCCCAGGAACCGAAAGACTGGCGGATTTTTTCGCCCAGCAGGCCTTCCGGCTCGCCGCCGCCTTGCGGGGACATCGACTGCCAGAAGAAATCATGGTTGAAATGTCCGCCGGCGTTGTTGCGCAGGGCCGCGCTTTTTCCCTTCAGTTGCCCCAGCACCTGTTCCAGGCTGAGCTGGTCGCCGCCGGGCAGTTCCTGCATGGCTTTGATGAGGTTTTGGAAATACCCGCGATGGTGTTTTTCGTAGTGCACCTGCATCGTCCGCGCATCGATGTGCGGCTCCAGGGCGTCATAGCTGTAAGGCAGCGGGGAGAATTGCAGCGTCGCTTTGCCATCCTGGGCAGATGCGGCCAGAGTCAGAGCGAGCAGGGTGATCAGACACAGAATTTTATTCATGCTGTGGTCCTCCATTGCGGTTGGGTTTTGAGAATGCGGGGGCAGCATTGCTCGATTTCAGGGTATTTCCTCCACTGAGACATCGTCTATCCAGGCGGTGCCGGAGCAGTTCATCAGTCGCACGTTCAGATATGATTTGCTGTTTGGGGCGATTTCGGGCGGGGTGGTGTGGACGAAGCTCAGGTGGGTCCAGTCCATGGTGCCGCTGAGCCAGTTGTGCTGCGGGAACCAGCGGTTGGCAGTATCCCAGAGGTTGATACAGAAGCCCGCGGCGGAGGGCTTGAGTTTTACCACATTTTCCAGCTTTATCTGTGCGCTGATCAGGTACCTGGTGTCCGGCTTGAGCATACCGGTCAGGGTCTGGCCGATACTGGCCCCCGGGGCTTTGCTGGCGGAGATGCGCATCGATCTGGGCAGGCTGAAATAGACCTGCTCATCCAACTCGCAGCTGAAGACCGCCGGGTCCTGCGGACTGGTGACCCAGCCCTTGAAGATGCCGTTTTCCGTAAAACCCCAGTGCCGGCCGCTGGATTTCTGGAAGGGGACCTGGTCGAACGCCCCATCGAAGATGATTTCTTTGCCCCCCGGGCCCATAGTGCCGAAATTCTCCAGGTCGTGGAAGCCGCGGGCGAACTGGCTCCAGATATACAGCGTGTGGTGGGTGGTGGAGGAACCCAGGATGCGGCTGCGGCAGAAATTAGCCGGTAAGCCGTCTTCCTGCAGGTCTGGCAGGGCGCGGCGCGGGATGCTGACCCTGACTTGGAAGCCAGTGTCAGTTTTGCTGACCGATACGGCCGCATCCGAGTCCCAGCTGTAATCATCCTGCGCCGTCCGGCCGATTTTCTCGTAGCGGATATCGCTGAGCGAGCCCGCCGAGTTGATGATCAGCTGGTAGTATCTCTTGCGGTCACCGGAGGGATTCAGAAAAATCTCCACCGAGTTGTCACGCCAGATATCACGATCGTCGTGCTGGCGCACCTTGGCGACCGTGTCCGCGAACAGCGGCTCCTGGCAGTCGAAGAAAATTACCAGGTTGTCGGCATTGAGCTCGCCCTGGACCGTTGTGCCGACCATTTCGGGTCGGGTGGGGTCCGGCTTGAATGGTCGGAGGCGGATGCTGCCGTCGGGGATGCGGAAGCGCAGCCCGCGTATTGCGGAGGTCTGGTCCAGGTAATTGCGGGCGGCCTGCTGCAGGTGGTCCAGATACTCGCGGCGGAACAGCGCCACCCGCCGGTTTTCCAGGGAGCCGGCGGTGGTCAGGCTGGCGGCCTGGTCGAAATCGGCAACAATCGCGGCCAGAACCTCCGGGGTGTAGATACTGTGCCAGAGATCATAGTCGGAGGGCACCGCGCTGATCGGTCCCAGGGCGGTGTCGATGGTGCGGCCGGAAATCTGCTTCAGCCAGATGTCCTCGAAGCGTTCCATGATTTTGCGCATCGGCCCGGCGGCCGGTCCGAACATCAGGCGGTAATGTTCGTCGAGCAGGGCCAGGTAGTCCACGCTGTTATCCCAGGCAATTTTGCACTGGATGTAATAATTCAAGTAGAAATAGAGGAAGCGGTCGCTTTCTGACTCCATGTACATCACGAAGATATACGGCGCCTGGGACTGGTAGTATTTCCCTACCGCTCGCGGTGTCGGAGCGGGAATTCCGGGCATGGCGCGGCTGCCATGCTTGTTGGCATAATTCCAGAGCCAGACCTTGCGCCCCAGTTTCTTAACCCAGGCCTTGATCTCGTCATTCTCACGTGCCAGCTGTTCGGGGTTGACTTGACTCCAGGGGCCGCCCTCGGCCACCATTACATTCACATTGTCGGGTATCGCACGTTGCGGAACTGCGCGGTAGGGATAATAGGCCATCATGTTCAGCTGTCCGTCCACACCTTCTTTTTTCAGCCCTCGGCCCAGTCAATCACGTTGTTCCAGACCAGATCGTTGGCGTAGTAAGTATCGGAAGTGAATGCGTCCTGGCATTTCTCGCATTTGCAGGCGTAGAAGCTGTCCTGAGGCATCACATCGACATATGGTTTTCTGAAGGTCGGGAAGGCCCAGGCGCTTTCACCTTTCCACATCGCGCCCCGGTCGCTGGCTGGGCGCTCCTGCAGGTAAGCTTTTACATCCTGGTAGATTTCTTCGGTGATGCCGCTGGACAGGCAGAGCTGTCCGGGATGGGGCATGGCGGGGTTGTTATGCCGCTGGCCGTTGTCCAGCAGGGCAAAATATTCCGGGTGGCTTTTGCCGAAGCGGTCGAGGAAATTGAAGCCGTTCAGACCATGGCAGCAGGGGATGTACAAGGTCTGGCAGCGCAAGCGGTAATAGTTCAGGGTCTTGTTGGGATTAAGCACATCCTTGCGCTTCTCCCCTTCGAAGTATTCACCGTCATAGTAGGTCGAGTATCGGCGCTGAATGAAATCCGGCTTCTCTACGATGGAGTGCTCGGGGATGCGTAGCGGGCTTTGCTGCGGCACAATGGTGCCCAGTTCGCCGGGGAAATAAAAGCGCACCCCGGCAAAGCGTTCCAGGAAATCGTAGAC
>JAAYYJ010000241.1 GCA_012515455.1 Oligosphaeraceae bacterium | reverse complement strand
TGGTCGTTTTCCTCTCTGCCGACCTGGTTGTGTTCCGGTCCCAGCTGCTCGAAGAAATCCGCACCAAGGTCAAGCAGTGCCTGCCTGATTTCCCGGTGGAAAAAATCATCGCCAACGCCACTCATACCCACACCGCGCCCGGACATATTACCGACAAACCGGCCGGGAAAGCTACCGGCTCCTCGACCCCGCAGGTCGACTGCGTCCCGCATGACGGAGTGGAGATCGCCTCCGGTGATGAGTACCGTGATTTCCTGTCCGGCCAGGCGGCTGAGGCCATCTGCGAGGCTTACACCCGACGCGCCCCCGGTGGCATCTCCTTCGGTTATGGCTATGCCGTGGTGGCGCACAGCCGCCGGGTGGTTTATTTTGACGACATCAGCCAGCGCGGCGGCACCAACAACGGCTTTATGGTTGACGGACATGCCAAGATGTACGGCAATACCCGCGATGACAACTTCAGTCATTTCGAAGCCGGGGCAGACCATTTTGTCAATCTGCTCTATACCTTTGACCAGAAGAATAAACTGACCGGAGCAATTGTCAACGTCCCCTGCCCCTCACAATGCTCCGAGAGCCGTTATGAAATTTCGGCCGATTACTGGCACGACACCAGGGCGGCGATCCGCCGCGAGCACGGCAATATCTTCATCCTGCCCCAATGCGCCGCCGGCGGTGACCTCGCGCCCCGACTGCTCCATTACAAAGAAGCGCAAGCCCGGCGATTCCGCCTGAAATATGACTCTCAGACCCCCGGTCAGGCGATTGACAAGGACCTGGGCGAGCGCAAGGATATCGCCGAACGCCTGGCGGCGGCTTTCAGTGAAGTCCTCTCCTGGGCCAAAAATGACATCCAGACGGCGTTGCCCCTCAAGCATGTGGTGACCTCAGTCGACCTGGAGAAGCGCCTGATCACTCCCGAGGAATATCAGTTCGCCTGTGAGCGTCTCGAGCCCCTGCTGAAGGAGAAGTTCACCACTGAGGGCACCCCGCTGGAGCGCCTGAGCGTGAATTCTCGCCTGGTATCCCAGCGCGGACGTTTTGAACGCATCATCTCGCGCTACAAGACCCAGCAGCAATCGCCCACGCTGCCCATGGAGATGCATGTCCTGCGCATCGGGGAGGTGGCCTTCGCCACCAACCGTTTCGAATACTACATGGATTTCATGCACCGCATCCAGGCCCGCAGCCCCTTCCTACAGACCTTCGTGGTGCAGCTCACCGCAGTACCCGGTATGGACGGCGGCACCTACCTGGCGACTGAACGCGGGGTCGAGGGCAAGGGCTACAGCGCCTGCCTGTTCTGCAATCTGGTCTCACCGGCCGGCGGACAGCAGATCGTCGATGAAACGGTGCGAATTCTCCAAGACCTGCACGGCGACGGGAACTAATACCAGTCGACGAAATGATGCAGCGGCCCGCAGCCCTGCCCGATCTCCAGTCCGGCGGCAATCGCCCGCCGGACGTATTCTTTGGCCCGGCGGCAGGATTCCTCCAGCGGGCATCCTTGGGCCAGATTGGCGGCGATAGCTGAAGACAGCGTGCAGCCGGTGCCGTGGGTGTTGCGCAGGACCAGGCGTGTGCCGGTCAGCCAGACCTCGCGGTGCCCGTCGAAAAGCAGATCATCAGCATGCTCGGTGCTGTGTCCTCCTTTGAGCAGCACCGCCCGGGCTCCGGAGGCACACAGGCTCGCCGCCGCGGTCAGCATATCCCCGCGAGTCCTGATGCTCAATTCCGTCATCACCTCGGCCTCCGGGATATTGGGGGTGACCAGGGTCGCCAGGGGCAGGAGGCACTCTTTCAGGGCACTCACTGCTGCTGGCTGCAGCAAGTGGCAGCCGCTTTTCGAAATCATCACCGGGTCCAGGACCACAAAGGGCGCCTGCCAGTGTTGCAGGCAGGCGGCCACGGCCCGGATAATCTCCGCCGAAAACAGCATGCCGATCTTGACCGCATCCACCCGGATATCGGCGAACACGGCATCGATCTGCGCGGCAACCATTGCCGGGGCAATTTCCTGTACCCCGCTCACAGTGGTGGTATTCTGGGCCGTAATGGCGGCAATAGCACTCATACCATAGACTTTGTGTGCGGCCATGGTCTTCAGGTCGGCCTGTATGCCGGCCCCGCCGCCGGAATCCGAGCCGGCAATGGTCAAAGCATGTGGGAAATCCATGTTTATTCCTGGTCTGCGATTGCGGCCTGTGGCCGCAGTCGGTGGTGGTTTGTTCCTCCCCTGCCCCGGGTCCGGCTCTTACAATAGCACTGCCCGGCAGTGATACAAGCAAGCGGGCCCAAATGCCGGACAACATCCCCAAGCCGCAGGTTACCCTGCAAACGGTGCCACGTGGCCGCCGTTTGGACTTTGACCGACACTGCTGGCGAACCGGCATGGCGGTTCGCCAACAGTTCAGACTGCACCAGCCTGGCTGCCGCTGTTTCCAGACCAGCGTTTTGTCCGGGAAAAAACACGATTCGAGTTGCTTTCCGCAGAACTCAGCCTAAATTTAAGCATTGATAATCGGGTTAGTGAGGGGACTTATGCGGTTTGGCCGATAGCATACTACCCTCCCCCAAAACAGCTTGCCAACTATTTTCAGCATGTCTTACAGGGTAATTCACGGACTCAGGTAAAAGGAACAGGGACCAGACATGAAAGCGACGAAGGATATTTTTGCCATCTATTTTCCCAGCTGGCACCTGGACCGGCATTACGAACAGTGGTACGGCAAAGGTTTTAGTGAATGGGAACTGATGAAAACGACCAAGCCGCTCTTCCCCGGCCACCAGCAGCCCAAGGAGCCGCTTTGGGGCTACTTCGATGAATCCGAGCCGGCCTGGATGGAAAAACAAATTGATCTGGCGGCGGATCACGGCATCACCGGTTTCATGTTCGACTGGTACTGGTACAGCGGCGAGCAATTCCTCGAAAAGCCGCTGAATGAGACATTCCTCCAAGCCCCGAACCGCAACCGTTTGAAATTCTTCCTGATGTGGGCCAATCACAACTGGGGAGTCTGGCCGGCAATGCGCAAGGTCAAATCTGTCGGCATGAATGGCTCCGAAAATCAGTCTGGACAACTGCTGCTGAAAATAACCCATTCTGAAGATGACCTGCGCACGGTCATGGAGTATTGCTGCCAGAAGTATTTCAGCTGCGAAAATTACTGGAAAATCGCCGGCAAACCGGTGTATTCCTTCTACAACTGTAATAAGCTTTTTGAGTGCATACCACCTGCGGATGTACTGAAAATCATGAATGAGACGGCACAGAAGCACGGTTTCCCCGGAATCTATTCTCTGATGAACATCGGCTGCTGCGAGGACAATGATTACTTCTGCGGCTGGGGGCGGATTCCCAAGATGAAGGCGGCCGGCTTCGATGCGGTCTTCGCCTACAACAGCGGCTTGCGTCGAGACTACTTGCAATACGTGGAAAAGGACAAGCCAATCTTCGATTTTTCCTTCTCCATGCAGAACCAGCAATACTGCTGGGAACGGATTGCAGAAGGAGGCCTGCCCTTCTTCCCGAGCGTCTCCCTCGGCGGGGACGTCTCACCGCGCTGGAGCCGGGATGTGACCTATCCGTGGGATTACGACAAACTCTCCTATTATCCAATCTGCTCCTACAAGACAGCGGAAAAGTTCGGTAAATTGCTGCGGCAGGCAATGTCGATGAATACCAGCGCCGTTTTCATCAACGCCTGGAACGAATGGAGCGAAGGAATGTTCCTCATTCCGGATAAGCATCATGGGACCGCCTTCCTTGATACCGTGAAAGACATTGCCAATGAAAACCTGCCCCGGTGAGTCCACCCCCTGGATCAGGGCAGGAGAAATTGCTTCTTCCATTCTCCCGGATTCAGGAACCCAGCGGTGGCACAACCTGAAGATTTCCCCCCAGCGGGCCTCGGCAGGTATAGTTTTATATATTATTGCATAGATTCAGGTAGCAAGAATGACAGACCAAAAACACGACCCGGACGCTTTTCGACCCGACCATTACCCGCTGCTGTCCTTTCCCGAGCCGGCCTGGCAGTGGTTCCGGCAAGCCTGCCAGGACCTCGAAATTGATTCCATTGACGCCAAGCGACCGCTGCTGGAGCGCTTCTACAGCCATCTGCTCGGAGTCAATGCCTGGCTGAATCTAACCCGCCTGACCAGCGCGGCAGAATACCTGAAATTCCATGTCCTGGATGCCCTGACCGTCCTGAACCTCGTTCAGGAGCTGAGCGCCCCCGGCGATATCATCCTGGACCTCGGCAGCGGCGGCGGATACCCCGGACTGCCACTGCTGACCTGGTTGCCGGACCGGCATTTCGTGCTGCTCGACAGCCGACGCAATAAAGCGACCTTCCTGCAACAGACCCTGACCCTGCTGCCGGCTCCGCAGAAAGCCGAAGCGGACTGTTTCCGGGGACGGGAGGTCGGCGCCTACCGCCCGGACCTGCACCAGAACTGCAGCATCGTGACCGCCCGGGCGGTCGGCAAAGCCGCTGAATTGCTGCTCGACGCCGGCGCACTGCTCCGGACCGGCGGGTATCTCATCTTGCTCAAAGGTCCGAATTTCATCACCGATGAAGGCGAGGAATTCGACCAGGCCTGCCAAAAACTGAACTTCGAACTCCAGGATATACACCCCATCGCCCTGGATGAAAATGACCCGGACCGCTATGTGGTGGTCTGCAAAAGAAAGGCCGGACG
>JAAYYJ010000240.1 GCA_012515455.1 Oligosphaeraceae bacterium | reverse complement strand
GATCGTCCCCCTGCGACAAGGCGGCAAGCCCCTGCCTTACAACGACCCTCAGAAAAATATCCACCTCTGGGACAACGCTGTTTTTATCACCAGCAGCTATATCCATTGGGAAAATTTCGAGATTGCGTTCTATCCTGCCAGCGGTGTCCGGGTGCAGGCCCCCGCGGAACATTGCGTGGTGCGGGGCAACACTATTTATGGCACCACCTGTGGCATCAAGACCTACGGTGAGCCTAAGCATATTCTCCTGGAGAATAATATGACCCGGAGAATCTGCGGTTCCGGAATCATGCTCTCCGGCAAAGGCGACCATATTACCGTGCATAACAACATCCTGGACCAGAACGGCCCCTGCCCGCCCTATCTGAGCAACCGCTCCTGCACCGAAGGCACCCTGTACAATCTCTGTTATTACGGTGGCGGTGGGACGAATTTCACCTTTACGGACAATTTGGTCATCAGAGATGATAGCACCCGCCGCTGCCACAACAACACCATGCGCTGCAAAGGCGCAGTGCAGCAGCGCTGCCAGATCAGGGGCAATGTCTTTGTCGGCGGCTCGGTCGAACTGTATATCGTGCCGGCTAGTCAGTATGTGCTGCAGAACAACACCATCCTGCGCGGCAAATTATACTACTCCCGGCCTGCCACCGGCCGAGACCTCGCCGGCGAGGAACGCGACAATGTGATCCTGGGAGCTTATGCCAAGCCCGAGGACTTGTTCGCCAATCCCGGGAAATATGATTTCCGGCCCCTGCCGGGCAGCCCGCATCTGGGGCAGGGCGCCAGTCCGCAAGCGGCGCCGGTGCGTTACCTGGATGCAGGCATCGCACAGCCGGGAAACGGAGAGACGCCTGCCACCGCCGGAAATGACCTGCAGAAGATGGCGCAGGATTTGCAGGACGGGCAGACCCTGTATGTCCTGCCCGGGACCTATACCGGCACCTTGACCCTGTTCGGCAAAAATGCTCTCTCTCTGCTGGCCTATGGCACCGGCGAGGTGATTTTTCAGGATGTTACCCTGAACGCCAGCCAGGTAGGTCAGCTTAAACTGGAGGGCATCAGCTGCCGGGGCGGGTCATGGACCATCAGCGGCGGTCAGGCGGAGATTACTGCCTGTGTGTTCGATGCAGTGCCAATCACCAGCAGGGATGCCCAGGTCACCCTCAAAAACAGCACCCTGGTCGGCGACAAGACTGCCGTTGCGGCCGGTAATCAGCGCATGGTTCTGCGCAACAACCTCTTTGTGGGCTGCTCCGTACTGCCCGTGCAAGGCGCTGCAATCATCAGCGAGAATAACGCGTTTGTGAACAGCCCTGAGGCCTTCAAGCTCTGGCAGCAGCAGTACCCCGAGGCGCACCCCAGTTTTGCCCTCGCCGCCGAGCTTACTCCCGATTACCGCCTGCTGCCCGGCAGCGCCCTGGCCCAGGCCGGCCTGGGCGGCGCCACCGCCATTGGCGGGCGGGCGGCGGCACCAGTGCGCGAAGCACTGCAGATTGTTGCCTTGCAGGCAGAGGCCATCCAGCCTACTTTGGTTAAAATCAGCTGGAGCACTCCCAACGGCTATGCGGATTCGGTCAGCGTGCGTCCGAATCAAGGTGCGGCGGCTGTGAGCGTGCAGCAGGGCAGCTACAAGCAGTCTTCCGGCCAGGCTTTCCTGCATGGTCTCAAGCCGGACACAGAATACCAGGTCAACCTGTATTTTTATCCCCTGGGTGAGTCGAAGCCGGTGCAGAAACAGATTTCTTTTAAGACCCCGGTTGAGATTCTGCCCAGCAACAGCACCTGCTATGTCGATGCGCAGGCCGGTTCGGACAGCAACAACGGTCTCAGCCAGGCCGCCGCCAAGCGCAGTCTCGCCGCCGCGATTGCGGCCTGCCGGGGCGGTGACACGATTCTTCTGGCCCCCGGAGTTTATACCGGCCAGATGGATTTGCATCTTGACGGCGTGACCATCAAGGCCCTGCAGCCTGGCACTGCCTGTCTCAATGCGGCCTATTTGTATGACTATGTCCTGAAACTCCATCAGGTCAAGGATGTGGTCCTAGACGGGCTGGCCTTTGTGGGACTGCGCTATTCTGCGGCAGTGAGCGCGTTGATCATTTCCAACAGCAGTAATATCACCATTCAGAACTGCCTGTTCAATCGCAATTATGAACGTGGCGGTTCCGCCTGTGCCAACATTCAGCTTCTGGGCACTGGCCGGATAGACGGCCTGAAGGTCCGCAATTGTGTCTTCCACAGCGGCTTCCACGGCATCTGGCTGAGCAATTGGAGTGATCAGGTCGAGGTCTCCAATTGCGCTTTCACTGCCATCGGCACCAACGCCATCCATCTGGCCTGTGAACAGGAGGCCAGGATTGCCGTCTTCAACAACATCTTCCATAATTTGCGGGGCGAGGCCGGCACCCCCGGAACCAGCTTCGGCACTTATGGCAAGAATATCTTCTGTGATTATAACCTGCACTGGAATACCAAGAATCCAGCCCCGAAAATCAGCCAGATCACCGGCGGAGCCGGGAACTGGAGCGCACCCTTCCGGCCCATGCCCGAGGATGTCGCATATACCCTCCAGGACGCCAGAGAAAAATACGGCTTCGAAAAACACAGCCTGCTTGCAGACCCGAAATTCGGCGATTTGAGCCGCTGGGAATTCGCGGTCGGAGCGGATTCTCCTGCCTTGGGCCAGGGCCGTGAGGGCGGGAATATCGGTCCGGACATGAGCGTGTTCGGCGCTGCGGCGCAGGGGCTGATTGGCAAATAGCCGCCATCGCCGGAATGGCCTGGCAGCGGAGCTGAATCGTGGCTCCGGGGCAGCGCCGGGAAGGGTAAAAGAAGCTAAAATACTCCTCAGGCGTGAATTTCAGCAGCGAGGCATTATATTCTGGGGATTACCAGAAACGGCTTCGCTGCTGCCGCTTTGCTGCAGCCTTGAAGCGTTTTGCCGCCACAACCCAGTGCCGGTCCAACCGGTCCCCGGCGCTGCAAACCCAGCCGAGAACATGACCATCAAGCCCTATACCATTCTTTACAAAGAGCAATTGTCGGCCAGCGTATTCCTGATGCGAATCCAGGCCCCGCATATCGCAGCCGAGCGCCAGCCGGGACAATTTATTCTCCTTTCCATCAATCATGAATACGGCGAACGCATCCCCCTGACCATCGCCGATGCCGATACCGCAGAAGGAAGCATCACGATTATTTTTCAGGCGGTCGGTTTCACGACCAAGCAGCTGGCGCAGCTGCCGGTCGGTGCCGAGCTGGCAGTGCTGGTCGGCCCCTTGGGCCGTCCCACCCATATTGAAAAAATCGGGCATGTGGTCTGTGTCGGCGGCGGTGTCGGGGTCGCGCCGTTGCACCCGATCGCGAAGGCCTTCAAGCAAGCCGGAAACCGCTTGACCTGTATCCTGGGGGCGCGCAGCCGGGAACTGATAATCCTGGAGAAGCAGTTCACAGCTTTTGCCGATGAGCTGATCATCTGCACCGACGACGGCAGTGCCGGGCGCAAAGCCCTGGTCACTGAACCGCTGCAGGAACTCTGCCAGTCGGCCCGCAAACCGGACCTGGCGGTCGCTATCGGACCGCCGGTGATGATGAAATTCTGCGTTGAGACGGTGCGCCCGCACGACGTCCCGATTGTCGTGTCTCTGAATACGATTATGGTCGACGGCACAGGCATGTGCGGCGGTTGTCGGGTGACAGTAGGCGGCGAGACTAAATTCGTGTGTGTGGATGGCCCAGAATTCGATGGCCTGAAGGTGGATTTCGACGGCATGATCCGCCGCTTGCAGGCCTACCGTCCACAAGAACGGCGAATGGATGAAGAGCACGAATGCAAACTCTCAAAGCTGGAGCAACGTTGATGTCAGAAGTGGATAATACTGCCCTGCAAACCCAGGCCGAGAGTCTGCTGCAGAACCTCAAAGCGAAAAATTTTCAGCTCCGCGGTCCGGAGCGGATGGCCATTCCCAGCCAGGTAATGCCGGTGCAGGACCCGCAGGAACGCCGACATAACACCAGCGAGGTAGCCCTGGGGTACTCGCCGGAGCAGGCCATGGTGGAAGCCAACCGCTGCCTGCAATGCAAGAACCAGCCCTGCGTCGAAGGCTGCCCGGTGCGCCTACCCATCCGGGACTTCATCTCCCGCATCGCGGTGGGTGATTTTGCCCAGGCCATCGCGCTGATCAAGGAGAGCAGTCTGCTGCCCGCGGTGTGCGGGCGGGTCTGCCCGCAAGAGACCCAATGTCAGGTGCAATGCACCCTCGGGAAAGCCCTGAAGGATATCGATAAGTCAGTCGCCATCGGCCGCCTGGAACGCTTTGCGGCGGACTGGGAGCGTACGCAGGGCGCCGGGAAGCTGCCGGCATGCCAGCCGGACACGGGGAAGAAGGTCGCGGTGATTGGCAGCGGCCCGGCCGGTCTGGCGGTGGCGGCGGACTGCCGCCGCGCGGGACACTCAGTGACGGTGTTCGAGGCCTTCCATAAGTTCGGCGGGGTGATGCTCTATGGCATTCCCGAATTCCGTCTGCCCAAGGCGATCGTGGAAGCCGAGGTGGAGACGCTGCGCCAGATGGGGGTCGAGCTGATACCCAATTTTCTGGTCGGGCGGACCCGCCCGTTGCAGTCGTTGCTGGAGCAGGACGGCTACGATGCGGCGTTCATCGGCATTGGCGCCGGACTGCCGAATTTCATGGGCATCGAGGGTGAGAATCTGGTGGGGGTGTTCTCAGCCAACGAATATCTGACCCGGGCAAATCTGCTGAAAGCCTACCGGCGCGGGGTGGCGGCCACGCCGATCGTCGAAGCCAAACGGGTGGCGGTGCTGGGCGGCGGAAATGTCGCCATGGATGCAGCCAGGACTGCGCTGCGGCTGGGAGCGGCGGAGGTGCATTTGATTTACCGCCGCAGTGAGAAAGAGATGCCCGCCCGGGTGGAAGAAGTGTCCCATGCCAAAGAAGAAGGCGTGCAGTTCCATCTGTTGCGCAACGCGAAGCGCATTCTCGGCAATGAGCAGGGGTTCGTTACTGCCCTGGAATGCCTCTGCTACGAGCTGGGAGAGCCGGATGCATCGGGGCGCCGTTCGCCGGTGGCGGTTCCCGGCAGTGAATACATCCTGCCGGTGGATGCTGTCATCGTGGCCATCGGCAACAGCTCCAATCCCTTGATCCAGCAGACCACCAAAGGGCTGGAATTCAACCGCCGCGGCAATCTGATTTGCGGCGAAGACGGACGGACCTCGCTGGCGAAGGTCTTTGCCGGCGGCGATATCGTCCTCGGAGCCGCCACCGTAATCCTGGCCATGGGGCAGGGCCGCCGGGCCGCCGCCGCCATCAACGCCATGCTGTCGGAATAAGCAGCTGCTGGTGCCGGCCGGCGACGGACACCTTTCTCTCCGGGTGGAGGGGCAGTAGTGGGGCGTGACAGGATTGATCTCCCGCTGTTTGCCGCTCCCGGTTCTTCGCGCCTGAGCAATCCTCCCGGATCAGCCGGCAGGATGCCTGGCCTAACGGACAGACCTGAAGGAGAATCAGATGTTTTGGTACTTCAAATACCCGCTTATTGTCATCGTGGTTATCGCTGCCCTGGGACTGACGAGCCTGCTCTGGCGCTCCTGTCTGCAGACCCTGCCGCAACCGGAAAAGGCCCCTGAGCCAGCTCCAGCTGCGGTCACGCCGCCTGCCACCAACACGGCCCTTCCGGCGGCCGTTCCAGGCCCGGGCCTGCGCCCGGGGCCGGCCCCGACTGCGTTTGCCCGGGTCGAGCAGTTTTTGCAGAAGGCCGCCCAGCAGCTGGCGTCCGGCAATCTGGAAGCGGCCCGGTTGCTGGCGCTTAACGCACTGAAGCAGCCCGAAGTGGTTGAGTTTGACCGCTACTGGTTCCAGGCCGCAGATATTATCAACGAAGCGAACCGGCGCTTTATGAATGAGGGCGCTCCCTGTGCTGAGAAGGTCCGCTACATCATCCGTGCCGGTGACAACCTCAGCAAGCTGGCCGGAAAATTTTACACCAGCGTGGAGGCTTTGCAGCGGCTCAACAATATGCCCGAGGCTAATCCGGTGATTCACCAGGGCCGGGCCTTGTTTTATCTGAAGGGCTCCTGGAGCATCCGGGTCTCGAAACAGCATTACCTGCTGCTGCTTTACCGCGATGGCGAACTCTATCGTTATTACCAAACCGGCATTGGCCGGGAGAACCGCACCCCGACCGGCCGGTTTGTCATCAACAGCCGCATCAAGCATCCGGCCTGGACACCGCCGGGCAAGCGTATTCCCTACGGCCATCCCGACAATGTCCTGGGTACCCACTGGCTGGGCCTGACCCCGGATTCGGGTACTGATACCTCGCTGGTCGGGTACGGCATCCATGGTACCTGGGAGCCGGAGACTGTCGGCACGGGGGCCAGTGCCGGCTGCGTGCGGATGCGCAACGATGACGTGGAAGAACTCTTCGCCTTTATTCCCGAGCCCGGCGGCTCTGCCCCGCCGGTCAAAGTCCTGATCGAGGAATAGTATTTTCGGCAAACCCACCCAAACCCAAGTGCAATACCAATATGGCTGTCAGTCTTGAATTTGAAAAACCGCTGCTGGAGCTGGAGGAGAAGATCGGCCAGTTGTCGGGCTTGCAGCGCAACAACGATGCCAACTTGAATCTCGGCATCTCGCAGCTGCAGGAGAGGCTCGAGCTGCTCAAGAAGCAATTCTTCTGCCATTTGACTCCGATGGAGCGCGTGGCCCTGGCCCGGCATCCGCTGCGGCCCTATCCCCAGGATTATGTCGGCCGGGTCTTCAAACAATTCCTGGAACTGCACGGCGACCGCCGTTTTGCCGATGATCACGCGATCTTCGGCGGTTTTGCCTTCCTGGGCAAGCGCCGGGTGATGCTGATTGCCACTCGCAAAGGGCGCAATTTGAAGGAAAATATGGATGCCAATTTCGGCTGCGCTCATCCGGAAGGATACCGTAAAGCGATGCGGCTGATGAATTTGGCCGACAAGGCCCGCTGCCCGGTCGTCACCCTGATCGACACGGCCGGCGCGTATCCGGGCATTGCGGCGGAGGAACGGCATATTGGCGAGGCCATCGCGGTCAATTTGCGTGACATGTTCCGCCTGTCGGTGCCAGTTGTCTGTGTGGTAACCGGCGAGGGCGGCAGCGGCGGGGCCTTGGGCATCGGCATCGGCAACCGGATACTGATTCTCGAAAATGCCTACTTCTCCGTCATTACGCCTGAGGGCTGCGCGGCTATTCTCTGGCGCAGCGCTGAGGCGGTGCCGAAAGCTGCGGAGGCTCTGAAGGTCACCGGGAGTGACCTGCTGGAGCTGGGCGTGGTTGACGAGGTTATTCCCGAGCCGCTGGGCGGCGCCCATCGTGATTATGATCAGACGGCGCTGAATCTGGCGGCAGTGCTGGAACGTCATCTGGCTGAACTCTGCAAACTGTCCCCGAAACGGTTGCGGGAAGACCGGTACCAGAAATTCCGCACCATTGGCAACTTTGTGGAATGATGCGCTTCTCGCCCGCCCCACCGCCGGACCTGGCCCCCAAACCGCACCACCACCAGATTACTACCGAGCCGAAAAGACTATAATGCCTGATCATATCATGACGATTGAGCCTGCTCAGATGCAGGATGTTGAGGATATCTTCCTGTTGCTGGCGCCATCGGTTAATTCAGAAGTCATCCTGCCGCGCTCACGCGAGAACATCCGCAAGTACCTGCCTAATTTTCTGGTCGCCAGGTCGGGTGGCGCCCTGGCTGGCTGTGTCGCGCTGCGGGATTTCGATGACGGCCTGCATGAAATCCGGTCCCTGGCGGTGGCGCCGGCGTTTGCCGGACAGGGCCTGGGCAGCGAGCTGGTGCAGAGTGCACTCCGCCTGGCCAGGCAGCGTCAGGGCAAGATGGTGTTCACCCTGACCATGCGCCCGAATCTGTTTTTACGTCTGGGCTTCAAGGTGGTCGCCAATGACTATTTCCCGCAAAAAGTCTGGGCGGACTGCCGTTTTTGCCCGAAGAAGGACCGTTGTAACGAAATCGCTCTTTGCCAAGAGCTGGTCTGAGCTTGCTTCTTTCCGCTTGGTGCCGCTGCAAAAGCCATAATTAATCCTCGTCCATCATCCCGTAAACCAGCCAGAAAAAGGGACTCAGATGTACAAGCTGTTACTTCTCACACTGATGGTTTTAGCCTGTCCCTCCTGGGCGACATGGACTTTGCGGGTGCAGGTCAGCAGCGCTGTCCGGCTGAAGTATGAGCAACCCAAGGATTATGACCTGAAGGTCCGCCTGCGGGAGCGGGAGAAACGCAGCACCTTCGAAGTCACCAAGATGGTTGAGGACGAATGGGAGGAATGCTCTTTCACTATCATACCTCAACAAGACGGCGAGGCCATCCTGCTGTTCAGTGCCGCCGAAGCGGCCGAGCTCAACCCCTGGGTCCGCTTCGACAACCTGCAGATCAGCGGCGCGGAAATCAGCAATCCCGATTTCGAACAGCTGGACGAACAGGGGCAGCCTCTGTCCTGGACCGGGACGGCGGAGAACTTCCGGCGCGGTGCCGGGGAGGCGCAATCCGGGGCGGTCTGTGCCCGGGTCAATGGCGCGCAACCCTTGTCCCGGACCATCCAGTTGCGGCAGGGGCAGAAGGTCAGTCTGACCTTTTTTGCCCTGGCCGAGGAAGTGGCGGTGCCGGGCAAAAGCTGGGACCAGAATATCGTCATGGACCCGCATACGGGCCAGAGTATGCCGATCAGCAGCGGGCGGCTGTCTTTCGTCCCGACGTTCGAGAACTGCAGCATCTACCTGAACCGCCTGCCGGAGGAACAGGGGAAAGACGTGCAGAATCAGCTCTCCTTCCGGCGCCAGGGACAGGATGACTGGCAGGAGGCGTTCCCGCTGGTGGATGTCTGGCAGGAGAACGCCTGGCGCGGCTCGCTCCTGCAGCTGCAGGAGGATTGCCAGTATGAAGTGCAGATCAAATTGACCGGCGAGGTGGACACGGTCTTACGGGGAGAATTCCGTACCCAGTCCAGCCAGGTGCCGGTGGCCAGGACCATCACCCTCGACCCGGCAGTGGTGGCGGAAGGCTGGACGGTGACTGAATCCGGACGCCCTGACGGCTATGTCCGCTATGTCTGCCCGGAGCCTATCCAGGCCCGCCCGGGAGAGACACCGCTGATTACCGCGGATGGGGCGGAATATGTGATCTTCGAAGGACTGACCGTGCGCGCGCAGGGCCGTCCGGGCGCCATCAATCTGAATAACAGCCGCTTCATCCAGGTCCGGAATTGTGACCTGTCCGGCTTCGGCCGCATCGGCGTACGCCGGGTCGATCTGGACGGGAAATTCTACACTGCCGAGGGCGCGGCCATCAATTATGATCCCGGCATCCGGATTGCCGGCTGCCGGGACATCCTGGTCGAGCGCTGCTATATCCACCATCCCGCCTCCACTGCCAACAGCTGGCTGTATTCCCACCCGGCTGGACCGAATGCGATCCTGGTCGGAGGCGGGAATCAGAACACCGTGGTCCGGTACAATGATTTTATCGGCAATGACCGCGGGCGCTGGAATGACGCCATCGAGTGCAGCGGCAATGGCATGATGTACGGCGGTTTCACCCGCGATGCCGATATCTACGGCAACTGGTTTATCTTCGCCAACGATGACTGCATTGAGATGGAGGGCGGAGAAATGAACCTCCGCTTTTATTACAACCGCCTGGAGGGGTATTTGAGCGGTGCCAGCACCGGCTGCTGCCGTCTGGGGCCCTCATACCAGTTCCGCAATATCTACCTGCGGGCCGGTGATGAGAACAGCAATTACGGCAATGCCTTCAAGAATGGCCACGGCAATCAGGGCTACGGTTCGATTTTCATCCTCAACAATACGGTGGCACTGCAGGCTCCCGGGGGCACCTTCAGCGGTTTCCACGGCAAACCGCCACGCAAATCCCATCTGCCCAGATTCAAGGCTTTCGTCAGGAACAATATCTGCACCGCCAGGGGACAGGTCTACAATAAAGGGTTCGTGAGCTGGAATGCCGATCTCGGCTATGACCTGCTGTATCTGCTCAAACAGGAGAACATCGAGGCCGAAAAACTGCTCCTGGGCGACCTGGCCAAGACCATGATCTTCGCTGAACCGCAGTATGTGGACCCGGAGAAGGGCAATTTCGAGCTCCGGCCCGGGACCAGCGGCTACAATGCGGCGCAGCCCTTGCCGAATCTTACCGTAAAGCATATCGGGGCCTTCCAGGAAGACGCCGTGCGGAGTCTGCCTTTTCGACCCATACCCTGGCAGAGCGACCGGCAGGAGATCTATTTCAGTTCGGTACGCTCACCCCTGAGCCAGACCTTCACCGTCAGCGCAGATACCACCGAGACCATGACCTTTACAGTGCATTGCAATGATGAATTTTTCCAGGTCGAGCCAGCCTCCGGAACTCTGGGCCGGACTCATAGCTTCACGGTTACCCTGCAGCCCGGCAAGATGCTTCTGCCGCGACGCTTCAACGGCGCCCTGGTGGTGCGCTTGCAGGACGGCTTCTCCATTCCGGTGAGCATCTATGCCGACTACCGCGACAGCGAGGAGCGCCAGTCCGCGGCTCTGCAGGGCGAGCTGCTGGTCGAGCTGTCGCAGTCTCCTGACTCCAATCAGCTGACCGGAGAAGTGGAGATTCAGCAGGAAGGCTATTATTTCGCGTTTTTTGCCCTGGCGGAAATGCCTGTCCGGCGGGCCTCGCTGACTATTGGCGAGACCACCGCCGGCAAAGTCAGCCTGGGTAAATACGATCCTCTGAAACGCTGGGTCGCCAATCTCGGGATCACCCTGCCGAAGTTCCATCTGCCCGCAGGCAGGCACAAGATCCTGCTCAATCCGGCGGAGCCGACCGCGGTCAAACAAATGCTGCTGACCCGCGAGCCGGAGAAATTCACCCACTGATATTCCTGTCCCGCCGGCGGGTGCGGTGCTCAGGCGCGGAGCGAAGCTATCTCCTTTCTGACCACCGTGCGCATTTTGGCGCCACAGTCGGTGACGAAGGCATTCGCGCCAGCGTGGTAGAAGAAGCGCGCGGTCTGCTCATTATTGACGAACCACACCGGTACCCACAGCCCGCGGCGTTGCAGGGCTGCAATCAGCTCGGGGAAGGTCCTGGCGGGGTCAGCCGGGAGACTGACTCCGAACAGTCCGAGGCCTTGCGCGTGACTGGCGATATTCTCCGCTAATTCTGCTGTTGCGACCGGCTCCTCCTGCCAGGGCAAACGGTAATTCCCCTGCTCGTCACGCTGATAGGAGATATGCCGCAGGGTGCGCAGTTCCGGGTGAGCCTGCTTGATAGCCAGCAGAGTCTCAGTCCTGAAATTAGGCAGAATCAGCCGTTCCCGGGCGATGCCGTAAGCAGCACACTGCGACAGGCTGTCCTCCAGAATTTCCCGCGAGAATTCATTTTTGTAATCGAGGTAGAACAGCGGGCAGTCCTTGACCACGGCTAGGGCTTCGGCGAAAGTGACGATTCGCTCTCCGGCATAATCGCCCACCGGTTTGAATACTGCCTGCTGCCGCAAGGTCTCATAATCCTGGGTTTTGATTTCGCCCGGCCAGCCGGTAGTGCGTTCCAGCGACCCGTCATGGGACATGATGATCACTTTATCCCGGGTGTAGTGCACGTCGAGTTTGATGCATGGCAGCTGCCGCTCGACGGCCAGGCGGTACGCCGGCAGAGACCCCTCCGGAGCGTCTGCGGCTTCGCCGCGGTGAGAGATATACACCGGTTCCTGCAAACGTGAGATGGGCGAAGCGAGTTCAAGGAGGTCCATGCTTGGCCTTTCTATGTTGTTTTGGGTGGTGGTGGCAAGACGTGGGGCAGCTGGGACCTTGGCCCCGGCCGGTCTGCGGCAGATCAGCTCATAACCAGGTGCACTTCCGCAACTTGGGGCAGGACGGCATATTCCAGCGTGACCTCGCGGTCCTGAAAATCAGTGTACGCCTGCCCGTTGATCTGCACTGAGCAGATATTGCTGCCGTGAGTATCCCTCCGGCAGCTCAGATAAATTTTCTTGCTGCCGAAGCGGGCATAAGTCGGCAGCCGGAAGGACTGCACCCCCGGCGGCAGGTGCGGGCGCAACAGCAGCGCCTCGGCGCGGTACTCAAACTCGAACAGCCCGCGCAGGGCAGCGGCAAACACTGCAAAGCCGTCAATGTACAGTGCATTTGCTGCATCCGGGTTGCAGTCTCCGGGGCCGTCCAGCCGGCCGTAATCACTGCAGACATCACGCAGCAGCCCGCTGGCGTGCAGCGCGAGCATCCGTTGCAGCAGTGCGGCTGCTTCGGCATGGTGTTCCTGGCGCAGATAGGCCAGCAACAGGCGGGCCTGTGAGCTGAACCAGGCCGAGCCATTCCAATGATAGCCGCCGCCTGGACCATACGCGGGATCGCTCTGATAGCCCGGCAGGGTATCATCGCGCTGAGGATAGACGCAGGCCAGCAGCGGGGTCGGCCGCAGCCCGGGTATTCCGGCGATGGTCGCCAGGATGTTCTCCGCCAGGTCATGTCCGGCGACAGCGAAGGCAATGGCATCGTGGTTGGGGTTGCTCTCGAAGTAATTATGCTTCCTGGCGCCGAGGACGCCGTGCCTGCTGCCGTGCCCGTCCAGATAGTTGATGAAGTAGCGTCCGTCTTCGACCAGCAGTGCCAGGCTGTCCAGAGCCCTCTGCCGCTGCCGGGAGTAGGTTTCGGCGCGGGCATCGTTTCCGGCCAGGCGCTCCAGTTCGATCATATTCTGCAAGGCACGGCAGTAGTAGATTTGCACACCGCTGGGGTATCCGGCCGAGAAGGTTCCGTCCGCTGCCGCAGTTCCGCTGTATGCCCTCTCGATGAAGGTCCCGGCCGGCCCGGCGGCCAGCAGTCCATTCTCCGGGGACTGCCGGCTGGCGGCCCATTCCAGGGCCAGTTCCAGCTTGGGGAGGCTGGAGGCGAGGTCACCCCGGTCCCGGGACACGAGCAGCAGATCGCTTTTCATGATGACCCCGCCCAGGGTGCCCTCCAGCCAGAAATCATAGCGCCCGGCCTGCCCGCTGTGCTCGTCGTTTTTGTAGTGCGGTTGGATGCTGCCGTCCTCTTCGCAGCGGACATGCTCGGGCAGTGCTCCTGGCGGTGCAATCATGCCGGCGCGGTCGGCCCGTCTGCCGTCTCCCTGCAGGCGGAAGAACCAGTCGCAGGCGTTTTCATGCAGCCGCAGCAGTTCGCCGTCCAGGAAAGGTGCTGCGGCGAACATCCCCATATAGTTCTGATTCCAGATTCCGGACCATTTTCCGCCCTGGCAGAACGACTGCAGTTTTTGGTCGGCGAGGGCGTGCAGGCAGCGCGGTCCCGGGCCGCTGAGCAGCTGCCAGCATTGTTCGCAGGCGGCGGTGAATTCCGATTCAGTAAGCATGGTTTTAACCTTGATAGTGTAATTCCGTTAATGTACGAAATCTGGTGATGAGCATTTTTCAGACTGCCGTATGTTGTCTAGGCTTGAAATTGACCCATAAGGGCCCTGGCGCCGGTAACTCGGGGTTGCTGATGATGAAATCTGCGGAACGCTACAGGGGCTTGGAATTGACCCGTAAGCGCTCTGGCGCCGGTAACGCCGTGCCCTGAGCATCACCGGGTGTTTGACCAACCCAACCACTATGGCAAAGCTCTTTTCCCCGCCCTAATCTTCGCCCCTTAACCATTGTGAGTGAGGGATGGCACTGCTGCCATGGTCCGCCTCCGGCGCCCCTCTCGCGCGCGCGTCAAAATAGGGTTGGGGGTCCCCCCAATCGGTGGGGTGGGCCCACCGTTAGAATCAAGGGCATGGGGCAAAAAATAGTGCTTTTTGTCGATTTTGTCAAGGCAAACGTCAGCAATTGCATATAAATACCATGTTCCCGGACAACGGCTTCCCAGTGTAGGCCAAATAATCCCAGCAGGGGCGCTGGTGCGATCTGGGCGGAACTCGCTTTCAGCTGGGTATACTCCATCGCCGGGGGCTGGTGCGATCTGGTCGGAACTCGCTTCCAGCTGGGTATACACCATCGCCGGCAGCAGGCGCTGGTGCTGGTGCGATCTGGGCGGAACTCGCTTCCAGCTGGGTATACACCATCGCGGGGCGCTGGTGCGATCTGGTCAGAACTCGCTTCCAGCTGGGTATACACCATCGACGGGGGCTGGTGCGATCTGGTCGGGACTCGCTTCCAGCTGGGTATACACCATCGCCGGGCGTTGGTGTAATCTGGTCGGAATTCGCTTTCTGCTGGGTATACACCATCGCCGGGGGCTGGTGCGATCTGCTCGGAACTCGCTTTCAGCTGGGTATACACCATCGCCGGGCGCTGGTGCGATCTGCTCGGAACTCGCTTTCAGCTGGGTATACACCATCGCCGGGCGCTGGTGCGATCTGGTCGGAACTCGCTTTCAGCTGGGTATTCTAGATCGCCTGCAGATGACAACTGCAATCTCTCCTTCCGGCGTAAATGACGTCATTGCGAGTTCAACCGAAAACGGCGCCTCTTCAGCGACCACCTGGTACCAATCTACGCACCTTAACGTAATTTCTGTTCCGGTCAGAGTTTTTCGATCTCAATCATCCGGCCTTCTTCGACTGAGCGTTCGGCGGCTTCCGCAACTGCCACTGCGTAGTATCCGTCCCGGGTCAGCATGTCGAGGTTCGGCCGGTCATGTGCGATAGTGCTGATGACGTACTCGAGCATCTGGTTGTCGGCGCCGCCGTGCCTGCCCGAACCAGCCGGGATGGCGGGAATTTCCGGGGACAGAGCGGGCTGGCCCGGAGCGTTGTCGAAGACCTGGATTTTCCGATCCTTCAGTTCCGTCCAGATCTGGCCGTTCCAGCCGTTGATGATGAACTGCCGGCCGGTGGTCGCCTGGCAGCTGCTGGTGAAGCATTCCACCAGCGAGGCGCGGACGGAATTTTCGTATTCAATGATGATGGTGATATTGTCGTTGGTGTCCTTGTCGCTGTTGAAGACGCAAAGGTCTAGTTTCTCCCCGCCGTTGACCACAATGCCGTCGATGCCGGTAGTGATGCGGGTGGTTTCCTCAGCTTTGGCCATATCCATATAGTAGGGGCAGGTGCCGGCTTTGCCGCAGTTCGAGCAGTAATCCGAGCCTTCCGGGTCGGGCTTGAAACGGTCCAGCCCGCCAAAGGCCGCCACCCGTACGGGGATGCTCCCGGCATAGCTGTTCAACTGGTCGATCGAGTGGCAGCCCTTCTCCACCGTCAGACCGCCGGAATTGGCCCTGAGGCGGTGCCAGCGCCGGAAATAACTGAAGCCGCCGCTGTAGTAGTCGGTGCAGACCATCTGCTGCACTCTGCCGATGCGGCCACCGGCAATCAGCTCCAGGGTCTTGGCACAGACCGGATTGAATCGCAGGTTGAAGCCCATGAACACTCGCCGGCCGCTGCGCTTCTCCGCCGCAATGATGGCCCGGCATTCGGCGCTGCTGCGGGCCATGGGCTTTTCCAGGAACACGTCACAACCGGCTTCCAGGGCGGCGATGGCGCAGGATGCGTGGGCGAATTGCGGGGTGGTCACGAAGACCACGTCGGGATGCTGAGCCAGCAGGGCGGAGATTTCCCGGCAGTAATGCACCTGGGGGCAGGCCTGGAGGCTGCCCCGGGCAAAATCAAGCTTGAGTTCATTGGGGTCGCAGACGGCGATGATTTCTGCCTGGGCGGAGAATGGTTCCGTCAGCAGTGGCACCACAAAAGAATAGCCACGGTTGCCAAAACCAAGAATGCCAATGCGGACTTTTTGCATTTTTTCTCCAGGGGAGTGGTGGAGGAGACATTTTTTTCCGGGGGGGGGCTAGACTGGGAATTCCTCCCGCGCGGCCGGCGCGGGAGGTGCAGGGTCGGTTTTTTCTCTCCTGACGGCTGTACGGAACTGCCGGGGCGAGAGACCGCTGTAGTGCTTGAAGACGCTGGAGAAATACAGCGGATTCCGGAAGCCGAGCTGCTCGGCAATCTCCTTGCAGGAGTATCGGTTCAGCTTCAGCAAGTTCCTGGCGTACTCCATTTTGAGGGTGGTGAAATACTCCTGCGGAGTGCAGTGGCAGTACTGCCGGAACAGTCGGGCAAGGGTCGCCTTGCTGGTCCCGGCCAGCTCGGCAATGGCCGCGATGCTGTGCCCGCGCGACAGTTCGTTGCCCATGATCCGCACTGCCTTGGTGAGTACCGGCGGCAGCTGCGATTGTTCCAGGGCGATCCTCTCGTTGGCCAGCCAGGCCAGCAGCTCATAAGTCCGGCTGCTGGACTGCACGGCGGAGGTCCGGCTCAGCAGCAAATCCGCAATGCGGTCCATATACTTGCCGATTTGCTCGCTGTATCCCCGGGGATAGAGGAAGGTCTGGCGCAGTTCCAGACCCTCCAGCAGGATGGGCACCTGACTGCCGGAGATGACCAGCTGCAGCTGATGGGCGTATTCCTGGCCACAGCTGTGGATTTTAATCGTGTTGCCGGGGTGGCTCAAATACAGGTCGCCCTTCCTGACCAGGGTCTTCTTGCCATTCTGCTCGTACTGCAGCTCGCCTTCCAGCATTAGTTCCAGAGCCAGGCTGTGGTAGTGGTGGCGCTCCCGCCACCAGCTACCCTGGCGTTCGCAGTCGCTGAAGGTATGCGGCCAGAGAATCAGCGAGAACGGCAGAACATCATACCAGGAGTAATTGCGCAGGAAATGCATGTGCGACTGGTAGTCGGCCGGGAAGCGTTCGTAGGAACTGCCGCCGCTGCGGGTGGTGATGATGTTGGCTGAATTGTCCATCTGCCGGTCTTTAGAGCGGAATCAGGATTCTGCTGCGGCCTGCCTGGCATTGCCCCGAGTGCAGGGCTGAGCTGCAATTTCATCCCGCAGCGCCGCCGCGCGATTGCTGGTGATGGCGTCAACCCCGCAGGCAATCAGTTCCCGGGCCCGTTCTTCTGCATCGATGGTCCAGACCGCGAAATAATATCCCGCGGCTTGTACGGCCGCCACGAAGGCCGCGTCGATGAAGGCGCGCCTGCCGTTGAGATCAATGCCGTCCGCCTGGCATTGGCGCAGAGTGGCGATGACCTCTTCCGCCCGGGGCGGCTGCTCGTCGCTGTAGGAGGTCAGCCACAGGGTCCGGAGCTGTGGGCAGCGGATTTTCGCCTGCCGGCAGACCTCCTGGTCAAAACAGATCATCACGATGTCCTGCAGCGGGACTTTCGCGGTGGCGAGCAAGCTCAGCAGCGGCTCAATCAGGGCGGCATTGCCGCCTTTGATTTCAATATAGAAGGTCTTGCCCGGGCGCAGCACCGCCAATGCCTCCTCTAGGGTGGGGATGCGCTCGCCCCGGTAAGCGCTTTTGCCGTTTGAGAAATCCAGTTGGCGCAATTCTGCCAGAGTGGACCTGGTGATACTTTTTTCCTGTCCGCTGGTCCGGGTGGTGGTTTCGTCATGACAGCAGACCAGCACCTGGTCGGCGGTGGAATAGATATCGCATTCCATGCCATCAGTGTCGCGGGTCATGGCCAGACGGAAAGCGGCAAGAGTGTTTTCCGGGGCATCGCTTGATTCACCACGGTGGGAAATCCATTGTACTGCCATTGCATACCTTTCATTGGTGAAATAATGTACCGACAAGCAGATCAGCATAAGCCTTAATATGAATTAAGATGGACAAAAGTCAAGATTTGGGCGGGTGTGAGACGTACTTTGGACGCGCACGCAAATGATTTGCCCCCCGGCCCGGAAGAGGCCGAACGGGACTGCGGTTAATGGCAACAGAAAACCAAACGCCGCCGCGTATGCCGCGGCGGCGTCTGGGCTGGTTAGTGCTGGTGGTTGAGGTTAGCGGCGATGACCGCCCCCGCCCCCGCGACCGGAACTGCGTCCGGAACTGCGACCGGGACCACGCCCCGGAGCATCACGCCCGGGACCGCGGCTGGGACCGCGATGGAAACTGGGCGGCGGGCTGGGTTTGTGCCGCGGAGCAGGATAATAATGCGGCCTCTGCGGCGGACGATAGGGGTAGTAGTAGCGGGGAGCCACGATTACCGGCGCGGGGACATACTGCGGACTGACATAGATGGTGGTATTGGGTGCCGTATAGACCGTCTCGGAATAAGTCACCATGGGCTCGGTCACAACCACACGGTTGAAACTCAAGGCCCGAAACACAATGTCGGTGATCAGCAAGGCGCGGTCAATGTCACGCAATCCATGATGCCCACCAGCTACCGCGGTGCCAGAGGCTAACATTAAGGAACTGGCGGCCAGAACGACTAAAACTCTGCCAGGATGTCTGTTCATAATTTACCTCCTTGAAAACGTTTGAGAACTATGGTCAGGGGGAACTCGCAAAAGAAGTGCAGCAACCCGCTGCTCATACAATATAACGTAAGACGGAAGATAATATTATGCAAATTCAAATAATAATTTGAAATGTCCTTTTTAACAGCTGGGAGATGTTATCTTAGGTGAAATTCTGCAGGGATTGGCTGTAGGTTTTCAATTCCGGGAATGGGTGTTCGTGGCAGTTCTGGGCATTGATAAGCGAAGCGCTGTCAAGGCATTGGAAGAGCAGTTCTCGCAGTGGAATTTTTTGTTCTTCGTGGCTGATGTGGTCGGGCTTGGCCCTGGTGGCGGGGTTGTTGCTGGCGAAGACGGTACAGCTGTCAGGGACGTTTTCGCTGGAGATATCGTAGGTGCCGATATCCTGGGCGAGGTCCATGATGTTGATTTTGTCGTAGGCGAGCAACGGTCTGAGTACCAGGATGTCGCTGGCCTGACCAATGACCGAGAGGTTGTCCAGGGTCTGGCTGGCGACCTGGCCGAGGTTGTCGCCGGTGACAATGGCCTGGTCCTGAAAATACTCTGCGAGCACG
>JAAYYJ010000239.1 GCA_012515455.1 Oligosphaeraceae bacterium | reverse complement strand
GAGATACGTGCTGAGTATGTATTGCGAAAACGTTCTGCGCAGAGTTTCTGCACCAAGGGAGGGGAGTCCATCTGATTTTTATGACAGAAAATCATATCTGCCAGCAAGGAGTTCCCTCCTGATTGGTGTTGATAATCTTCCTCTATCCCCTTATAATATGGAATCCGCATCAGAACATCCTGGTCGTCATAGTTGAACCAGCCGATGTCCGGTTCGTCTGTAAAGATTCCTTTAATTAAATTGCCCAGCCATGGCGCAAGCTCCTGCGCATAACGTTCGTGAGTCAGGGAAATGAAACAGTCCACGGCTTGGGGGTGCAAAAGATCGGGCATGTTAATATTCGTTGTGGAACGGAGTCTATATTCCCCGTTTTCCGAGACAAGATCAAGCTGTTTGAGACAAAAATCCTCATCCTGTCGCAGCACCTGTTTGTTGCAGCTTCCGCTTGGCCAATTGAATTCATCATACAGCCACACGGATGTGTAACCGAGCCGGACCGCTTCGGCGCAGATGTGCTTGCAGACCCGGAACCAATCTACGCCAAGATATTCGACTTCGCACCCAGAACGGGGATAGATCAGAAATTGCGTGATTCCAGCTTTCCTGTATGCTTCCAGCCTCCTGGTGAGCAGTTCATTGGAGGGATTGCCGGTAATTGCCCCCATCGGGATAAGAGGATTTTCTTTCATCGTAGGCCCTGTTTTTCGGTTGTCTGCAACATAATTAATCTGTTCTTTGCTCTCACAAGATCAATGATAATATACCGTTTGGTTAGGCAGTACCAACTCAGCAGACGGGAAAAAATGCTTACTGTGCAGAAGCAGGTGTATGCTTTCTGATGATTTGACAGGAACCGCAGCGGAATGTTTGTGATAATGCTTTTGCAAGGGTGGAAAAACTGGCAAATGCGGCTACATTTTCCACTGTCCACTAAGGTGGCTTCAGCCCACCCCACCATAGGGGGACCACCTTCCCTAATTTGGACGTGCGCGCGCGAGAGAGACCTGGCCGTCTTCCGGGGGAAATTTAGCCAGCGAAGACCCAAATTTGGCGGCGTGTGCGGGAGATATCTGTTGCCGCTTTGGACGTGTGCGGAGGAGACCTGGTACAGGGGAGGGGATGACCGGGCAGTTCTGTGGTCGGTAGGCTTGCGGGCGCTTTTCGGGTTGAGTTATTCTCACCGGGTTGGGGTGCAGCAAGAACCGATGTTTGTCCGGTTCCCGGCGGGGGGGAGTTTGGGTCTGCGGGCTGGTTTTGGAGGCCTGCTCATGGTGCCGTTGGTACCCGGTTCCTTCAGGTGGCAAAAAAGTTACCGTTCGCATGTAGGCGGGCAGTGCTCATAAATTCTGCCGTTTGTTATTGATGCCTTATGCATCATAGATGCAGTGGTGCGCAGCACAGGAGTGAGTAGATGAGTTTCAGCAAACTGATCTTGTTTCCCGGTTATTCGGCCTTCAACCGTCCGTTGTCGGTCAATGAATTCCGCAGTATGGCGGAAGTGGCACGTGAAGCCGGCTTTACTCATCTCGACCTGGGTTGCGCCATGACCGGACGGGCCCGCTGGCAGCTGCGCAACAACGGTCAGTGGTGTGCAGATTACGATTACTACACCGAGTACACCGCGGTTTTTCCGTCCTTCTTCAAATTTCAGGTTCCGGAGGCGTTGCGCCGGTATATCCCGGTCGAGTACGCTGCCGCCAACCTGGTGCGCCTGGAGCAGTTCGCTGCGGTTCTGTCGGATTTGGGTCTGAAGGGCTCCTTCGTTTGTGCCGAAGCCCTGTTCCTGCCCGAGGAGGCTTATGTCGATCATCCCGACTGGCGGGGGCCGCGCTGCGATTTCGGCTGGCGCAGCAAGCAGAGCTATTATGCTCCCTGTGTCGACCATCCGGAAATCCTGGAAATGTACCGCGAGTCCAGCCGGGCCATGGGGCAGGCCGCGCCAATGATCGATTACCTGGAAATCACCACTGGAGATTCCGGAGCCGGGATGTGCTGGGGCAAGCTCTACCCCGGTCCCAATGGCCCGGACCGCTGCCGGGATATCACCCGTACGCAGCGTGAGAGTACTTTCCTGCAGGCGGTAAAAACCGGCTGGCCGGAGGCGTCGTTCGCGGGGGTGTCGATTCAGACCAACTGGACATACACCGGGCCGTTCGCTTTTACTACCACGATCGGCGAGGACAAAGAGGACAAGGTGTATCTCCTGCGCACCTCGCAGGATAAACCCTTGCTGCTGGAGAACCCCTTG
>JAAYYJ010000238.1 GCA_012515455.1 Oligosphaeraceae bacterium | reverse complement strand
GCCCCAATGACCAAGTGCAGTCCGCACTGCGGCCGATGCTGATTTCTCTGACGTAATCGCTGAACCGGATCTCGTAGAGGACCTGGTCGCGATGGGTCAGAACAATTCGCATCTCCTCACGCTCAGAGACCGCCTTGTTTTTGCCGGATTTTTCTGCCATAACCTTGTTGCACCAACTATTGCCGGATGCGAATGCTGTCCCGCCGCGGGGATGCATTCTCCCTCCGTCGATTCTCACCATCTGTTATTGCGAATCTCATGGTAACGCTTGTCATCAGACAAGGAAAAAACCGCCAGGCTGTCCTGGAGCAACGCCGCCATGCGCTGCTGATCTTGATCCAGCCGGGCATTGGTGATCTTGATCTTGAACAAATTATAAACCCGCTGCTGGGCCAGGCGCAACAGCTGGAACTGCTCCATCAGCAGCTGATAATGGACATTGTCATTATTCAGCCTGGACTGAATCAGCATCCCCTTGATGGTCAATTCCAAATCCACCAGCCGCCCCGGAGAATCCTGCCGCAGGGCATTCTGAATCGATTGAATGCGTTCCCAGCTGCAGGGCACGGCTTTGGTCCCACCCTCCCAGTGTGAAGACACAAAAACAGGATTGAAACGCAGCAGTTGCGCATTCTGCATCACATGTCCGGCCCGGGCCTTTTCATTCAGTGGAGCCTCCAGACGCAGCACATAGCGGGCCTCGGCTTGACGGAAAATCCGGGCAATGCCGGCCCACGGCACCTCATCCTGGCTGCGGGTATACGCGACTGACAAGTACGGAATGCCATTGTCAGAACCAAAGAATGCCAGCGGCCAGACTCCTTCAAAACTCCAGGAAGACTCGTCCGCTTGAGAAACCTCAGTCATCCACTGCTGAATCGCGGTCTGTAAATCATGGTTCAGGAAATCCAGCGAGACTGTACGCTGGAGTAAAATATTGAAAGGCACTGCCCCGGTGTCACCCAGGAAAGTATTGATCAATATCTCAGCCTCAGAAATCTTGACCTGGGTGTTGCTCCAATAAGGGTAATACAAATTGAACGAGCCATTCGCCACTCCCCCGCCCGGCAGAACCGCGAATTTGGTCGAGAATTTTCCGTTTTCCAGCTTGGGCCAGGACAGGACCCGCTCATCGGGCGGAGATTTCTGCAGCCAGAACCAGGTCAGGACACCGCACAACAGCAGGAAAATCAGCACCCGCAACACTGTCCGGCGGCGGCGCATGGCGACCCGTTGGTGTTTGATATAGAGGATCTCCTCCGGCGTGGCGACCCTGGTCTTCTGGACCTGGGTGTTCTTGCTGCCGGTGGAATCGTTGGGCGTCCCGCTCCCGGTATCCGTACCAGTATCAGTACCGGTCGCAGTACCAGTATCAGTACCAGTACCAGTCTCAGTACCGGCGGCGGAGCCGCCTTCTGCCGCACCCGCAACGGGAGTATCCTCTCCACCGGCGGTGTCACTCTGCGGAGGCACATCCGCCGGACTGGGGGCCACGGCGGCAGCGGCCGGAACTGGCGTGAGAAATTGCTCCATCTCCTTTTCGTCGGCAGACAGGAAAATGCATTTCAGACTGCTGCCGATCTGGATTTCCTGCCCCGGGGACAGCGGCGCCCGTTCGTAGAGTATCCGCCCATCCATGATAATTCCAGCCGTGCTGAGATTCTCAACACTGGCAGTCTCACCAGCCAGGCGGATGACAAAGTGCTTCCCCGAGACCTCTGCATTATCAACCCTTACCGTGGCAGTGCGCGAACGCCCGACCAAGGTCTCCCCCGGCTCCAGCTTCTGCACCACAAGGTCTTTGCCGGTAGTATCAACGATTTTCAGAAAAAAAGCCATATTCTGCTCGCATCCGCTAATTGTTGCCCAAAAATCTCTCAATCATGCCAGATTCGCGCAAACGGATATACAGCGGCACCAGAATCACAATGAACACCGCTGGAAGAATGAAAAAAGCCATCGGGAAGATCATCTTCGAGGGCGCCAGATTAATGCGGGTCTCTGTCGCCAGGAAATACGCCTGGCGGATTTCCTCGGACTGTACCTTCATAATACCGGCTATGGCCGCACCGCTGTCCAGACTGGTAGTAATGGCTCCAATGAAGCGAGAGAGATCATCGTTCTGTACCCGCTGCTCCAGATTGCGGAATGCATCAGAGCGGTTTTTGCCCAATTCCATCTCCCGCAAAAAAAGTTCGAACTCGGCCCTCAGGTCTCCATGTAGTCCCAGTCCGACATAGTAGTGTACCGCGGCGTTGAATTCCAGCCCTGCGGTCAGGCAGGAGCTCAGCAAATCGATCACGAAAGGCAGGTTGCGGGAAATCTGATTCATCCGCTGGGCTGCCTTCCTGCGGACATAGCGTTCTGGCAGCAGCACTGCCAGAAGCAGCAGCACAATGACCAGAGCCGTACACATCGACCAGCTCAGAGACAGGAACACCATACTCAGAATCAGCACCGCCAGCACCAGGAGGATAAATGTGATCTGTGCACCATAGACCTCCGCCACGCTGAAACCAGTGCCGGATTGCACCAGAATCTTCTTCAGCCGCAACGTCCGCAACGGAAAAGACTCCGCCAGGCGCTCGCCCAGCTCATAGGCAAACAATTCAATCAGAGGCTTGAAGAACACCCAGCCGCGCGGGTAAATGCGCTTCCCGGAGTCTTTTTTTTCCGTCGCACCGGGAAAAAACCACAGCGACAGAAAAAAAACACTGAGGAAGATCAGCACCAATGTCAGCAGCATCACCGTCGGCATACATTCTCCAGAATTTTAACCTCCCTGGTATCCAGGGCCGTGTGTGTCACACCCAGGACTCAGAAGCGAACCTTGCCGATGGAACGCAAGACTTTGAACCCGATTAATTCCAGCACGACAATCGCGGCAATGCCCCACCAGCCGATCGTGGTTGTCAGCAAAGGACGCATCAGTTCCTCGTCCAGGAGGTACAGAATCAGAAATACAGGAATGGGCAGAAGAACCATGCACAAAGACTCAAAATTAAACTGCGCGGTCAGACTGCGGACCTTCCCTTCCAGCTCCTTGCGCTTGCGAATGGTGTGAATCAGATTCTCCAACACTTCCGCAATGCCGCCGCCAGAACGGATGGCTACACAGACAGTGGCCGTGAACAACTGCAAATTCTCACTGCTGAT
>JAAYYJ010000237.1 GCA_012515455.1 Oligosphaeraceae bacterium | reverse complement strand
TTGAGCATCTGCAGCGGCTGGCCGCTGACCGGGCAGGGGTCCCCGGCCCGGGCAGTGGCGATGTCCGCGACCTGGACCTTGGACGGATCGGGCAGATCACGGCCAAAATTGAAGTTCAGGCAGTGCCAGCCGCTCTGGTTGGCGCCGACCACCAAGTTGCTGGACTGGGCCACGGAGTGGTCCACCACCACCCGGAGGCGGTCCAGATTCAGGTCCAGCAGCGAGGCATATCCCGGTACTGCACCGGCGGAGCGGATCAGCTCGTCGTCAGCGAAGTTCAGTTCGGGGCTCTGCAGGACTTTGCGCAATTTAGCCTCGTTGACCTCGAGGTCGCCGCGGATCAGGGCGAAGACCAGTTTGCCCTCGCTGTCCTTGTAGAAGACCGCCTTGCCGGTTTGGGAGGGTTGTTTGCCCAGGAACGCGGCCACCTCTTCGATGCTTTTACAATTTGGGGTGTGGACTTTTTCCAGCGGCAGGGGTTGTTCCTGCACATATTCCAGCTTGCTGCAGGCCACTTCGCGATTGGCGCAGTACTGTCCGCCCGGCGAGGTGAAGATGGTGTCTTCGCCGCAATCCGCGATGGCCATGAATTCATGCGAGACTGCCCCGCCCATCATGCCGGAGTCGGAGAGAATGGCCAGGCATTGTTTCAAGCCGATGCGTTTGAAAATGCGGGCATAAGCCTCGTACGCGCGCTGGTAGTATTTTTCCAGGCATTCCTGCGAGGTATGGAAGCTGTATCCGTCCTTCATGGTGAATTCCCGCACCCGGATCAGGCCGGCCCTGGGGCGGGCCTCGTCGCGGTACTTCAGCTGAATCTGATATAGCATCGCCGGCAGTTGCTTGTGGGACACCAGTTCGGTGCGGGCGACCTGGACCACGGCTTCCTCGTGGGTCATGCCCAGGAGCATATCCTTGCCATTGCGGTCCTTGAAACGCAGCAGCTCCTGGCCGACTTTGTCATAGCGACCGCTCTCCTGCCAGAGTTCGCCGGGGAGGACCATCGGCATCAGAATCTCCTGGCCGTCTATGCGGTCCATTTCCTCCCGCAGTATGGTTTCAATTTTCCGGGTGATTCTGCGTCCCAGAGGCAGCAGGGTGTAAATGCCGGTCGAGACTGCCCGGCAGTACCCGCCGCGCAGCAAAAATATATGACTGGCGGTCTGGGCATCGCGGGGTGCTTCCCGCAGACGCTGACCGACGAAATGGCTCATTCTCATCGCTTGCTTTCTCCTGGTTGAAATCAAAACATCCGGTAATCTATAAAATATATCCCGGATATGCACTGCTTGCAAGAATTAAGGCCGAAAAACCAGATTTTCAGACGCCGCCGAACGGGTCAGCCGGGAGGCGTTTTTTGGCCGTCGGCCACGCCGGTCGGGGCGGCCCTGCGGGCGGCTCTGAGAAGTGTGGTTCCGGGGCAGGAATTCCTGCGCCTGGCTGGTATTGCGGGTTTAGGCGCCGGCAGGAATGTCTGTCCCGGCGGCAGCCAGTCAACGAGCATTCCAAGCTTTTTTATGCAAGTGCGGGATGCTTCTTGGCGGTCTGGCTCCGGGCACTAATTTATGCCCCGGGCAGCGTTTTCGCGGCGGCAGCAGCAAACAGCAAAGGAGTACATGATGCAATCTAAATTTAAGGTATTGGCCGGCATGCGCCAGGCGGTTCGCAGAGGGGGTATTTTGTCTATCCTGCTGGGTCTGCAAATCTTGTCCGGCGGCGCAGTGTACTGTGTCAGTCCGCAGGGGGATGACAGCAATTCCGGAGAATCCTGGCAGGAGCCCTTGCTCTCGCTACAAACCGCGCTGCGGCGCGCCGGCCCCGGCACCCAGGTCTGGGTCGCGGCCGGCATCTATCAGCCCCAGGAAACCAGATTGCTCGACGCATCCCTGACCCTGGCGGCGTCATTTGTGCTCACCGACGGAGTGCAGCTCCTGGGAGGTTTCTCCGGCTGCGAAGACAGCCCCGCCGAACGCCAGTGCTTCGACCGCGACGGCAATGGCGTGGTCGAGGCCTGGGAGTTCACCCACGAGACCATCCTGCAAGGCAGCGAAGACCCGGGTGGTACGGTGCTGTGGGGCGGACAGCAGGATTTTGTGCATCCGGTGCTGATCGACGGTTTCACCATCAGCGGCGGGCGGGCGCTGGGATTCGCCCGGGATGGCCAGGGCGGGGGAGTGCTGCTGCCGGGGAACTGCGTGCTGCAGAACTGTCTGCTGACCGGCAATCTCGCCCGCCAGGGCGGGGGAGTGGCGCTGCTCGGCCCCAGTACCGTGCGCAACTGTGCGGTCGCAGACAATGAAGTGGCGGCAGAAGGCGGCCTGGGGTGCGGCGGCGGGGTCCTGCTGGCGGGACCGGGAGCGGTTCTGAGCAACTCGCTGGTTCTGGGCAACTGCCGGCAATTGCGCGGGGCCTGCCGGGGCGGCGGAGGAGTCGCGGGAACCGCCGGTACTGTGGTGGAACAATGTACCATCGTGGAGAATTTCGCCGGGGAGGACGGCTCCGGTATCTGTTTCAGCGGTGCGGCGGCGCAACTGCACAGTTCGGTCGTCTGGGGCAATGTCGGCCCCGGATCGCAAATTCGCCTGGATGGGACGGATTGCAGCAACTGCGCAGTGCAGGCCTGCCCGGGCCCGGGGGGCATACTGGCCCTGGCGGCCGAGAATTGCGGCGCGAACGGGGTTGACGTCAACGCTAATACCACCGCAGCCTTGTATCCCTGCTTCCAAAATCCGGCCCGGGGTGATTATCGCCTGGGAGCAGGGTCCTATCTGATCAACCGCGGCGGGGGCGGGATTGCAGAACTTGATGCCGCGAACAGCCCGCGGGCACAGAAAGGAACCGCGGATATCGGCTGCTATGAATCGCCGGAACGCGGCAACCTGACGGCCGATTTCGGCCTGGAAATGCCCTTGCTTTATGCGCGTCTCAGTCAAGTGCACACCTTTTGGGGACCGAGTACCCCGGCCGGGGTGAGCGCGAGTTTCAGCCATCGTCTGGCCCTGGCATCCTGGCAGCAATCTGCCGGACAGGATTTTCTCCTGCCGGAGAGCGTAGGCGAGTTGGAACTGGAGCTGCAATTGGTAGTGGATGCGGACCTGGCCGGGAGCTGGAATCCCTTCATTTGCCGAAAAAACCTGCCGGTGCTGCCGCGCCCGCTGTACATCGCGGCGGAAGACCTGGACTGGCCGTGGGGCGGCACGGCCCCGAACTTGACATGGCGACTGCTGGCCGGTTCACTGGCCGAGGGCGACCGGCTGCAGGGAGAGCTTGCCTCCCCGCCGGTTACCGGCTTGGGGACGTATCCAATACTGCAGGGCACCCTGGAGGTGGCCGGTGCCGAGCAGGCCCGCAACTACCGCCTGGTCTTCATCCCGGGGGAACTGCACTGTCTGCCCGGACTGGCAGAAGTGCAGTTCGAGGGGGAAACGCAGCTGGTCTACAACGGCCTGCCCCAGGGGGTGGCCGCGAAGACAGTACCGCCCGGACTTACCTTGGAGTACAGCTATGCAGGAACAGGACAGACTAACTATCCTGCCAGTGCTGCAGCTCCCCGGGAGGTCGGGACATACCAGCTCACCGTCCAAGTGCAGAGTGAGCTCTATGCCGGGAGCGGCAGCACCAGCCTGAGCATTCTGCCGGCGCCGCTCGTGTGCCAGGCCCTGAACCAGGTAAAAGTGTACCTGGCGGAAAATCCCCCGTTGGAGATCAGCTACACGGGTTTCCAAGCTGGTGACGGGCTGGAGAGTATCGTCCCGCCCCAGGCGCTAACCAGTGCGGAGCTGGCCAGTCCCGTCCGGGCAGAGGGCTATCCGATCACAGTGCAGGGTGGCCAGGCCGACAATTACCAGCTGATCCTCAGGAACGGCACCCTGCGGGTGTGTCCCGCGCAGCCGCAAATTCTCGCTCTGGAATCAGGGACGTCTGTTTACGGCACGGACCTGAGCGCGGTTCCCCTCAGTGGGCAGGCGGTTCATCCTCTGACTGGCCAAAGCATTGCAGGCCGCTTTTCCTGGGAAGCGGGGAAGGGCATCCTTAATGCCGGCACCAGTCAGCAGGGCTGGGTCTTCAGGCCTGACGATCAGCTGAACTACCTGACTGCCGGCGGCAGCGCCCCGGTCACCATTCTGCCGTGTCCGGTGCAGGTGACCGCTGACCGCTGCAGCAAGGTTTATGGCGAACCTGATCCGGCGTTGACTTGCCGCATTACTCAAGGAGCGCTGCTGGCCGGGGATGATTTTTCCGGTGCCCTGATGCGTGCGGCTGGAGAAGAGGTCGGCAGTTACGACATCGCGCGGGGGACGCTTAGTCTGAGCGACAATTACCAGCTGGATTTCCTCGCCGCAGAGTTCAGGATTGAGCCGCGACAGCTGACCGTAAAGGCCGGGAACCACCAGAAGTACTGCTCCCAACCCGATCCGCTGCTCACTTATCAGCTCGGCGGGCAGGGGCTGCTGGCGGGCGAGATTCTGACCGGCGCATTGCAGCGTGAGCCCGGCGAGGAGCCGGGGGAATATGCGATTCTGCAGGGCGACCTGCACAGCTCCGCCAATTATCAGCTGAGCTTCCTGCCGGGGCAGTTCACCATCCTGGAACCCTTGCTGCTGTTGCGAGAGGAGCCTGAAACCATCGCGCTTACTTACGGGCAGCCGTTGAGCGGAGAACTGTTGCACAGCGTTGTGGTCCTGGATGATACTGGCGCAGAAATCCCCGGCCATTTTGTCTGGGAGGATGAGCAGCGCTGTCTGCCTTGCGGCAGCTATACCGCACGCTGGCATTTCCTGCCGGACGACGCAGAGAATTACCACCCCTTGGCCGGAAGCACTGCAATCCAGGTCCTGGCAGTACCTCTACTGGTCCGGGTGCCGGGATACAGCCGCGAGTACGGACAGGAGAACCCGCGCTTCGAACTGGAGTTCTCCGGCTTCGTATTGCAGGAAGACTGTAGCGTGCTGCTCGCAGAGCCGGAAGTGAGCTGCCGGGCAGACCGTCTGTCCCTGCCCGGTGAATACCCTATCGAAATCGGTGGTGGCGC
>JAAYYJ010000236.1 GCA_012515455.1 Oligosphaeraceae bacterium | reverse complement strand
GACGGCAGTGTCGCAATCGGCTGGGTCTACATCATGAACAACCTGCCGGCGGGAGCCAGGGTAGTCGAGAATGGGAATTGGCGGTCTCTTGCCGGTGCGGCATCGTCTTTGTCATGGCCAAAAGGTAAAACTTGAGCTTAACAAAGGCCTATATCCGCATTTTTGAAGGGCAAAAAACAGTTTTAGGGTTATAGTTATATTTTCCGAAAAGTTCACAAGCAGAAACAGTACACGCTATCCATGCCGATTGCCGATTCCACGCCGTTAAGCCTCGTTGGCGTCAGCATGGGGATTTTGCCGCTAGACCTCTCACTGGCGTTGCTGCTGATTGCTTTTTCTGTCTGATGCCGGCAATGCCATTGCCCATTTGACTATGTTCGCTATGACTGCAGTCAGGAGCCCCGGCGCCGGGCTGCAAATTGGAGCTTGCCATGACGATTCAGGAAATTCTTGCGATTTACCGTTCACAGTCTTTTTCAGAGCACCACAAGGGAGAGCGTTTTGAAAGGCTGATGCAGGCATTTCTCCGGACCTCGCCCCTTTACTGCAATCTCTTCCAGCAGATCTGGATGTGGGAGGACTTCCCGGCGCGCCAGGACTTCGGCGGCAAGGACATTGGCATTGACCTGGTGGCCGAAACCGCGGCTGGCGAGTTCTGGGCGGTTCAATGCAAGTGCTACGCAGCCGACGCCCGGGTGACCAAGCCGGTGGTCGATTCTTTCCTGGCGACGTCCTGCAAGATGTTCCAGATGCCCGGCGCCGCCGAAAAGACCGGTTTTGCCCATCGCCTGTGGATTGCCACGACCGACCACTGGAACGCGGAAGCCGAAAGCATCATCCGGGATACCCAGCCGCCGGTGACCCGCATCCTGCTGAGCGACCTGGAAAATGCCGGCGTGGACTGGGGGAAGATTTACCAGGGGCAAAGCGGCAGCCCGGCGCTGCAGCAGACCAAGACGGTCCGCGAACACCAGCATATAGCCATCGAACGCTTCCACCAGCATTTCCGGCAGCAGGACCGTGGCCGGCTGATTATGGCCTGCGGAACCGGCAAAACCTATACCGCCCTGAAAATCATGGAACAGCAGACCGGCGGGAAAGGCCTGGCCCTCTTCCTGATCCCGTCAATCGCCCTGCTGAACCAGGCCTTGATTGCCTGGATGACGGATGCCGCCATGCCCATCCTGCCGATCTGCATCTGCTCGGATGCCAAGGCCAGCCGGAAACGCGTCCAGCTGGAGGATTCTGCCGACATGGCGGTGGTTGACCTGGCCCTGCCGGCGACCACCGATGTCAATTCCGTAGTCCGGCAGCTGCACCAGGCGCACGAAACCGGGAGTCTCGCGGTGGTCTTTGCGACCTACCAGTCCATTGACGTGGTTTCCCAGGCCCAAGCCATCATGAATCAAAGCGCCCCGGGCAGCTGCGTGTTTGACCTCATCGTCTGCGATGAAGCGCACCGCACCACGGGTGTGACCCTGAAGGACTCCGACGAATCGTCGTTTGTCAAAGTGCATGACAACGACTTCCTGCCTGCCCGCAAACGCCTGTACATGACCGCCACTCCCCGGCTTTACACCGACGACAGCAAAAGCAAGGCCAAGGAAGCCGAGGCGATTCTCTGTTCCATGGACGACCCGGCCATTTACGGGGAAGAGGTCTACCGGATCGGCTTTGGCGAGGCCGTGGCCAAAGAACTGCTGTCCGACTACAAGGTGCTGGTCCTGACCGTCAGCGACCGCGACATCCCACTGTCCCTGCAGAAGTCCATGGCCAATGGCGAAATGGAGATCAACACCGACGACGCGGCCAAACTGGTCGGCTGCATCAGCGCCCTCTCGAAACGGATGCTGATTGACGAGGAGCTGCTCAAGGGACCGGACCCCGAGCCCATGCGCAGCGCCGTGGCCTTCTGCTCCAATATCAAGGTCTCCAAGCAAATCACGACCATCTTCAAGGAGTTCGGGCAAAAATACTACGATGCCCTGGATGAAGAAGACCGGTCGGAGGTTGTGAGCATTGACACGGACCACGTCGACGGCTCGATGGCGGCGACAGTCCGCAGCGCCAAACTGCAATGGCTGGCCAGCGTCAGCCGGGACGTTCAGCATTGCCACATCCTGCACAACGTCCGCTGCCTGTCGGAAGGCGTTGACGTGCCGTCGCTGGATGCGGTGCTGTTCCTTTCCCCGCGCAATTCCCAGGTTGACGTGGTGCAGTCGGTGGGACGGGTCATGCGCCGCGCCCCGGGTAAGAAGTACGGCTATATCATCATTCCGGTGGTCATCCCGTCCGATGTGTCGCCGGATGAGGCGCTCAACGACAATGAGCGGTTCAAGGTCGTCTGGTCGGTGCTGAACGCTCTGCGGGCGCATGACGACCGTT
>JAAYYJ010000235.1 GCA_012515455.1 Oligosphaeraceae bacterium | reverse complement strand
GCAAATTTTGGCCTGATGCGTTGGCTATAATCAGAGTCGCGCCACTGGTGAATCTATCCCGGCTGAGGGTTCGCCTGGGGGAAATTTGCGGGCTCGCTCAGCCCCAGCGTCAAGGAAGGTGGGAAGCGGCGAAGCCCTGCTGTGCAGGACGAGCGGCTCGGATACCGTCTCAATTTACGCCGCCCGGAGCAAAAAACTTCTATTGGTAGAGCGCAAACTGCCGGCGCAGCGCTGGACACGCACAAACCCTCCAGGCATTATTCCTCCCTCCTGGCGCTACAACAAAGGCCGCGCCGGGAATTGCTTTATGTCCGGCAGGCATTAGCTTAACCTCATCTACTCAAGTCCAAGCAGTACCAGGAGGTGTGCCATGAAAACCATGCTGATCATGATGCTGATGTTCCTGATTGCCGGCAGGATGCAATTATCGGGGGAGGGTGTGATGACTTTCCAGAGCATTGACGGAGTATCGGTTACAGCTATTCAGGATACTGCGAGCCGAATGAGCGCCAAGCTGTTCAGCAGCCCGCAGGCGGATTATCCCTATGATTTTGACTGGCCCTCGGACTGGGAGGCGTCGGTCAATGTGTTCCTGGTGCGCACGGGCGGGCGGATATATCTGATTGATGCCGGCAATGCGCCGGAGAAGGGCACTCTGGCGGGCAAACTCCAGTCTGCAGGGGTCGCGCCGGAGCAGGTCAGCGGGGTCTTGATCACCCACATCCATCCCGATCATGTAGGCGGCCTGCTGACTCTCCGGGACGGCGCTGAGGTGCCGTTGTTTCCGCAGGCCACGGTATATATCGCCCAGGAGGAATACTCTGCCTGGGAAGGAGATGCCGGCCGGCAGGCGCTGGCACGCTTCCTGCTGCCATACCGGGAGCGGTTGCGCCTGTTCGCCTACAGCGATCTGCTGCCCGACGGCTTTTCGGCCCGCAAGGCTGCCGGGCATACCCCAGGACATACCGTCTATGTCCTGGGCCGGAAGTGGTTTATCGGGGATATTGTGCATGCAGCAGGGCTGCAGTTCGAGCATCCAGTCTTTTGCGCCCGCTATGACCGCGACCCCGCTCTGGCGGTTGAGACCAGGACCACGGTACTGCGGGTTGCGGCCCAGCAGTCCGCAGTGCTGCTGGGCGCACATATCCCTTTCCCGGGTATTGGCATAGTCAGTGGACCGGAACCGCGGCACCATGCGGCCAGAGGGACAGAGACCCTGCATTTCCGGTTTCAGGCGCTGCCGGGCCCGGCGCTGCCCTGAGCCGGACCGGACCAGGGCAGGGTTAATCTTTCAGCACCCGGTCGATTTCCGCCAGTTCATCGACGCTGAAGGTGCAGTTCTGCATCCCCTGTACGATTTCCCGGATTTGTTCCGGCCGGCTGGCGCCGATCAGGGCTGAGCTCACGCTGGGGAATTGCAGTACCCAGGCGATGGCCATCTGGGCCAGGGTCTGGGAACGTTGCCGGGCAATCCGGTTCAGGCGTTCGATTTTAGCCAGCAGCTCCGGGGTCAAGCGGGATTCCTTCAGGAAATGGTTGCGCTTGGCCCGGGAATTCGCCGGGATGCCGTGCAGATATTTGTCGCTCAGCAGCCCTTGGGCCAGGGGGGAGAAGAGAATAGCACCCACGCCTTCCTGGTCGAGATATTCGAACATCCCTTCCTCTTCATACCGGCGGTTCAGCATACTGACATTGATCTGATGCAGCAGACAGGGCACCTTGAGGTCCCGCAGGATGGCGATGGCCTGCCGGGCGCGTTCCAGCGGATAATTGGAGATTCCGGCATAGAGTGCTTTGCCGGAGCGCACGATGTCCGCCAGTGCGGTCATGGATTCCTCGAGTGGGGTCTCGGGGTCGGGGCGGTGGTGGTAGAACACATCAAGGTACTCGAGGCCGAGGCGTTTCAGGCTCTGCTCGCAGCTGGCGATGAGGTTCTTGCGGGAGCCCCATTCGCCATAGGGCCCCGGCCACATCAGGAAGCCGGCCTTGCTGGAAATAAACAGCTCGTCGCGGTATTTGCGCAAGCCGTTCTGCAGAATTTGGGCGAAGGTCCGTTCGGCGCTGCCGGGCTCGGGGCCGTAGTTGTTGGCTAGGTCGAAATGGGTGATTCCCAGGTCGAAGGCGGTGCGGGCCATCTGTTCGGCATTGTTGTAGTCGTCGATGCTGCCGAAGTTGTGCCATAATCCGAGTGAAATCAGGGGCAGCTTGATGCCGCTGTGTCCGCAACGGCGGTATGGCAGCTGGTGGTAGCGTTCGGTGGCGGCGGTGTACATGTTCTGATGCTCCGTGTGGTGGGTGGGCAAAAATGGGCGGCCCCGGGGGGCATCCCGGGGTGCGACGTCGTGCACAGATCGGGTTTGCCGGGGAATGCAGAGAGGCTATGCTCTCCAGCCGGTATAGCCGGCGGCGGCAAGGATGATTTCGTGCACCAGGCGGTCGTGCTGGAACAGGTCCGCAGAGGGCTTCTCGTGCTGAATCAGGCGGGCGAATTCGGTCAGCTGGTTGAGGTAACGGTCTTTCTGGACCCCGAGGTCCAAGGTGTGCAGTCCGGCTGCATAGCGGTCATTGCCCTCCACCAGCTTCATGGTCATCTGCAGGGGCTGGCCATCGAAGTGCTCCAGCGGACAGAGTTCAAAATATCCCTTGGTGCCGGAAATCTTCAGTCTGCGGCCGCCGCCACCGGCAGTCTCGCGGCTGCAGGCCCGCAGCGTTGCCGTCGCGTACTGGTATTCCAGGATAATCAGGCAGTTGTTCTTGATCTGCTCCGACAGTCCCGGGGTGCTCTTCAAGAGTGAATGCACTGCCGTGGGCCGGCCCAGGATGGGAGTAACGAAATCGATCAGGTGACAGATCAGGTTGTAAGCTATGCCGCCCCGGAAATTACCCAGGTATTCCTGGTATTTGTCGCCGCCGTAATTGTGGCTCATGTCGGCCTGGATTTCGAACACTTCGCCAATCCAGCCGGCGCGGATGGCTGAGGTGGCCAGCTGCATGGCCGGGTTGCCGCGGAACATATACCCCATCTGGAGGTGCAGCTGCCGCTGGCGGCAGCCGTCCAGAAGGGTCTGAAAGAGATTCAGGTCTTCGCCGGCTGGCTTGTCCAGGTGGATATGCAGTCCCCGTTCCATACAGGGGATGGCGCTGGCGACCAGTTCGTTGTTCGGCGTCTCCACGCAGACGGCCTGCAGTCCCGGGTAGTGCAGCAGTTCTTCCCGGGTCAGGCGCGGGATATCGCGGTAGCAATCCTGCTGGCAAGGGAATCGCGCTGCAGTGGTGGTGGAGAAATCATCAACCACGCCGACCAATTCGAACAACTCCGGCAGCATTTGCACGGTCTGGAATTTACCGTTGGCATGTTCGTGGGTGGTGCCCAGCTGGGCAATTTTGATTCTGCTCATGATAATGTTTCCGGCACAGGATATCTCTGAGGAGAGTGAGGGGCATTATTCCAGGTTGCGCCAGTCAAACAGCACTCCCAGGGGCGGATTGGGATTATGGGCCAGGTCATGATAGACCTCATTCGCGTCCGCGGGGTCGCGTACGGCGGAGATAATCGGCTTGATTTTGAGACGGCCAAGGCTGAGATACTGCAGGAAGGTCTGGTAGTCGTCGTGTTCAGTCCACCAGCCAGGATGGGATTCGCAGCTCGGTCTGGCCATGGTGTGGGCACCGATCAGAGTGATGCCCCGACAGTGCACGTACTTATAGAAATTCAGGGGCTCGTCCGGGATGCGGGTGCAGCCCAGCAGCGAGATGCGCCCGAACCGGGCCACGTACTCCAGCGCCTGGCGCAGGGCCTTGGCGACGCCAGTGACCTCCACCACCGCATTAACCCCCTTGCCGCCGGTGGCTGCCAGAACTTGCTCGCAGAAATCCGGCTCTGCGGGTGAGAAGGCGTAATCTGCGCCGAGCTCGAGGGCCAGTTTTCGCCGCTCGGGCTTCAAATCAACTGCGATTACCGGCACCGCGCCGGAGAGTCTGGCCAGCTGGGTGGCGATGATGCCTAGCAGCCCCTGCCCGGCAATCAGCACTGATTCACCCATCTGCACCTGCAGCTTGCGCAGGCCGCCGAAGGGGAAAGAGGACAGATGCATAAAGGCGGCTTCCTGCATGTCGATGGCAGCGTCGCTGATCTTGGTCACTTTCTTGACCGGAGCGACATCGCGGGAGCGGTGCCAGCGCCAGCTCAGCGCCACCCGGTCGCCGGGCTGAAGGTCCTGCACGGCGCTGCCGACCGCCAGCACCCGCCCGCTGGAACTGTATCCGGGCCGATGCGGGAAGCCGTTACTTGACGTCCCGGTGTTGGGGAGGTTGAGGAAGTTTGCCAGCTCGGTGCCGGCGCTGATCAGGGAGTACTCGGTTTTGACCAGCACTTCTTCTGGTCCGGGAGCATCAGGGAGGTCAAAATCTGCCAGCGTTGCTGTTTCCGCTGCGGGGAAGTAGATGTGTTTGCCTTTCATTGTGGTTCCGGGATAGTCCTTGGTGGCAATGGATTTTAAGAGAAGATGAATCTATCACTAAATGATTGATTTCACTGGCGGATGATACTACCCAGGTGCAGGGAATTCGCACTCCGTGCCGGGAGACTTGCACCGTGGCTGCTGACCCGGGATGTTTCCACCAGGTCCAGCCGGCCTTCCAGTGATGGGGCTGGGACACTAGTGACTGCCGCGGCGGCCCAGGCTGACGGGGGATAACTATAATCAAAATCAGGCAGAAGACAAGAGCAGAGGAAGAATTTTGCTTCTTGCCCGGTTTGGTAAAAACGTCGGATGTGCAAGATGCATAGCTTATTCCAGGTCCTGTTTCAGCCCTTCCGGCGACAGGACTGGCAGAAATTCCATGGAGAGTTGAGGCTCAAAATCGGCCGCATTTGGGGAGTTGAGTTTTTTATCATGTCATCGGTATCCGGCGCATTCATCCCCGCTTGTGGTCGTTTGCCTGGTCCAGCGCCGCCCTCGTGCCGTGCGGCAACGCGGGCGGGGGCAGGGCTTGTGGCCACGAGGCACTGTCTGTTTTCCTTCTATTCAACCAGCCAGGATTTTGTGGCAGTTTTGCCGGACATAACTTCACTTGCCTGTATGGTCCATATTCCTCGCGCGTCATTCAAGGCAAGCGTCAAGGTTGCGGCGCCACTTCCGTTTTCCGCCAGCAGATTGCGGCTGTAGTGCTTTACGGTTTGGTGTTCAGGGTCCAGCACTTCGATCCTGAAAACATGTGCGGCGGCGGCATTGTCGGTTGTGTCAAGGTCAATCTTAACTGAGATGCTGTCTCCTGGACGGTATTTTTCTTTATCCAAAGCGAGATTTACGCCCAGGACTTGATAGGGTGACAGGGCAAAAACTCTGGCCTGGCCTTTGCGCAGCGTCAGTGCGGCCTGGTTGCCAAAGCCCAAGTATTGGTTGGTTCTGACATCATAAATGTGCGCCAGGCGGGGGAACATGATCGTGACTTCTTTACTTGCGCTGCCGGCGCTCAGGTAATCCCGTAACAGGCAGACAAATTCCACTGCACCGTTGCGGAAAAAGACCATTTCGGTGCTCCCCAGGTCATCGCCCTTGGAGTCAAGAATCCTGGCTCCGGGTTCCACCGCGGCCAGTTGCAGGAACTCTTTGATTTTTTCTCTTTTCGCTTTTTCCCGCCCTTGCCGCCTGAGCGAAAACACATAGTCGTCAAGAAAATCATGCAGGCAAACCGCTTTGCCTTTGCCGTGGCAGTTGACTTGCAGTTTTTGGTCAGCCTGGCTGAACAGATCAATTAATGAGGATTGCGGCAGGTGTTTGCAGTGTCCGTCCATGATTCCGGGCAGACGGTCGGCCAGCAGCAGCCCACCATTGCGCACAAACGCCTTGATTTCTTCTGCTTCCGCGGGTGACAAGGCTTTTGCATAGGGCAGGACCAGGACCTTATACTTCTGTGCTTGAAACTCCCCGTTTTCAAGCTGTTCCGGCGAGACAAAATCATATTGCAGGCCGATATCCTCGAGTACGGTCATCAGCGCCAGTTGCGATCGGTAGAGCGGATAACTGGAGCCGAACTGCGTCGGCGTGTCAGGCAGCGCCATGCTATCCTTGATGATTTCTTCCTCGGGGAACTTTTCGGGCGGCAGCTGGGTATTTGCCTCGATGGTTGCGGCGTGGATGCTGCGGGTAGAATAGTGGATTGCGATTTTGTCATGTTTCCGCGTACAGTGCAGCAGCAGCTTGCCAATGCCGCGCTTGATTTCGTTAATCTCCTCCAGGGCCTGGGCGAAATAGGGCAGCGGAGCAAAGTCCGGGGTCAGGGCACCGATGCTGGAATTACGGCTGGCCATGCCGACCCACCAATACACCCCCTTCATGCCGTTGAACAATGATTGCCAGGGGATGAACCGGTTGAATTCCTCGCCTCGCCAATACGACCCGAACCAAATTCCCGTGGGCGCCTCCAGTTTTTGCCCGAAGCATCTGGCCGCTTCAATCTGGTCGTCGCGCCAATGCCACTTGCCGAAATACGGATTGCAAAAATCCAGTTCTTGCATCAAGCTCGGCCAGTCGTAGCCATTGTAACTGCTGGTGGCATTCGGTTCGTCCAGGCCGATGACTGCCTCCGGGTCGATTTCGAGGATGGCTTTGCGGGCGAAACGGTTGATATCTGTGAACACCTGTTCCATGTGCATCCGGTGATCCGCCCAGGGGGCGAAATTGCCATGTCTGCGGGCCTGGGGAAAAGTCATCGCTTTGACTTCCTCCCAGGATTTGCAGGCGGTGCCCCATTCTTGGTTCAAGGCCTCGAGACTGTGATATTCTCTTTTCAGGTATTCCCGGAAATGGGCTTGACAGGTTGGCGAAAAACAGAGGTCCAGGGGCATGATACAGCGCAGCGGGGAGAGTCCGCCATTGATACTCAAGCTGTAATAGTGGGAAAAGCGCTTATTTAGTTGAGCTTTTTGCTGCAGGTTTTCCTTCAAGCCGGCGCGAAAATCCGGATCAGTAAAGCACGGGATTCTGTGCAAGGATTCCTGATCCATGATGGAGTAGCCATAACCCGGGAAAAAATTACGGGAAAGATATGGTATTGATTTCAGATTTGCCTTCGCGTCTTGATAGTATTTTTGCGCGGTTGGCTGGGTATAATCAAAATCTGCTCCTAGGGTCTGGAACTGCTGCAGGGCCAAATCCCCCAGATGATTG
>JAAYYJ010000234.1 GCA_012515455.1 Oligosphaeraceae bacterium | reverse complement strand
CAGGGCACTCTCGTACTGCAGGTCTTCTGGCTTGAACAACGAATGCAGCGACAGGATGCAACCGCCAGCACCGACCAGCAACAGCAAAAAAAGAGCCATGAGGATATTCTTGCGCATAATAACGCCTCCTTGCTGCAATCACGTACAGATGGAAATACCAGCCGGGACAACCACAGGCACGCAACCATAAAAATAATCCCCGGAGTGCATTTTGTCAAATCGCGAACCGGGCCCGGAAAATCTGCTCCCTGAAGGAGGAACGCTGGCGGATTTTGCTGGAGGACAGAAATAATTATGCTGCGGCAGCAGATAATATATCTCCTCCTCCTCCTCCAGCAGACACAAAGGCTTGACTATTTGGGCTAATAATGTATATTTAGCCAATATTTTTCGGAAAGAAGGCACACATTTGCCGGTTCACTCACGTCTCCCATCAGACCAGATTTAACCACTGCACCGCAATCATTTTCAACCCTTGAGCCAAGAAAAAATTCTTATGCAACACACCCTCCTGACGCTTTTCGCCACCGCGCTTGCCTGCTGTGCCATGGACCTGGTTCCCATGCCCAAGAAGTATGCGGAAACACCCGTCGTCATAAATATCAAAAACATCTCCTTTGCCGGCGATACCGCCCTGCCCCAGTATGGCATTGCGGTTGAGGAGCTGAAGAAAGTCCTCCCTGCGCAGGACCAGGGCCAGCCGGGCACCGTCATCCGCATTGCCGTCACGCCCGGTGCACCAGGGGTCCCCCAGCAGGCGCAGGCTTATGCCATTGCTATGGCGCCAGGTGAAATCGCGGTCAGCGGTCACGATGCCATCGGAGCGCTGTATGGAGCCATGACCCTCCGGCAGATGCTCCTGCAGGCAACCGGGAGCTTTCGTGCGGCGGAGATCGCCGACTGGCCGGATTTCCAGGTCCGTTCCGGGATGTCCTACAATTGGACTGGCCGGGGGCTGTCCAACGACCTGGAAGCCGGTGCCAAGGAGGCCATTGACCTGATGCTCCATTTCAAACTGAACACGATCACCAATTACCGCCCCTCATCCTTCCGCACCGGGGACACGGTTGACGAGGCGTTGGTTGATACTCTGGGACGCATCAACGACTATGCCATTCAGCGCGGTTTTTATCCTATGTACGTCTGTAATGCGGTGGCAGTCTATGACAAGGAGAACTATCCCTACCCCAAAGACGTCAGCATCGCCAATTGGCAATGCGTGCTGTCTGGCCGGTCCCGTCTCTGCTGCTGGAGTGAAGATGCAGCGCTGGACCGCAAAATTGCAACTGAGAGTGCGCTGTGCGCCCGGGCGAACATCCGCATCGCCATCTTCCACTGCGTCGACAGCGGCGGGGCAAGGGCTCCGGAGAACTGGCTGAACCGCTGCGACCGCTGCAAGGCCCGTTGGAAGGACGATGAGCGCCACCTGGCCACCAGCGAGAATCTGACCCGCTGGCACAACGCCTTCAAGGCCAAAATTCCGGGGGTAATCACCGGCTCGCCCATCAATCCGTACCACGGCGGCATGCTGGACGGCGTGCCGGGTCTGCCGCCGGAGCAATTCGAACTCAATGTGCGCGGGTTCTGGGACAAAGTGAACCGCGCCCTGCCCCCCGAATTCGGTTTCTGGACCTGGAGCATGACGCCGGAGCAAGCCAGGAATTACCGGTCCTTCCTGGGCCCCAGGCGGAATATCTTCGTTAGCGACAACTTTGTCGATCCGTCCGGCCTGTTCAGCGCCCACCACCGGCTGGCCAAGTCGGTATTTCTGCCTGACGCTCCTCTGCAGATGATGTGGATCAGCTCCGGCAATGACATGCGCCTGGGGAACCTCCACAGCATGATTCTGGATTCGGAATACACCTGGACTGCCCAGGCGCCGGGAAGCGCCGATTTTGACGGTGGGACATACTATGACCCTCTCACCGACCACACTGAACCAAAAGAAATCTTCACCACCTGGCTGCCGCGTATGTGCAGGCTGCTCTATGGCAAAGAACTGGGGGCCGCCGCAGCCAGAATACTCGCGCTGGGTATTATGCCCACGTATCTAGCTAATCCTGAGATGCAGGTCCTGCAGTGGAACAAAACCCGCCAGGACCCGTTCGTGACCGCCGGCCTGGGCGAGAACCAGCTCAAGACCAGCAACCGCAAAGCCGCAATCAACGACAGTCAGGAGCTGCTGCTGCTGCAGATTGACCTGTGCCAGCAAGCCTGGCGGATGGTCAAGGAGGAGATGCTCCCCAAACTGGAGACCGCCGAACCCAAGGCCCGCAAGTATGCCGTGATGCTGTGCCAGAATATCCCGGTTTGGAAAACTGTCGCGGAGCAGCGCTACGCGATGCGGGCCGGCAATGCCTTGCTGGCCGCGGCAAAATATCCGGAAGCAGTCGCGGTTCTGTCGCAAGCCCTGCAGGTCTTCGATGCCAATGTCCAGGATATGACCCTTACCTTGAAGCCCCACCAGTCCCGGCCGGCCTTCAGCAACAAGCAATGGACCATGCCGAAATTGTCAGCCCTGCGCCAGGAACTGGACTTGGCCTTGAGCAGTGCCAGAATCACGCTCTCGCCCAGACGTTTTGGGCCGCAGGTGAAGATCGGTGTCCTCAAGGGCTTCGGAGCGCAGGGCAGCATTGATTACCTGGCCCAGTTCAGCAACGTTACGGCGGAACTGATCTCTGACATCAATCTCCAGACCCTGGACAAATACGATTGTGTGTTCCTGATGGGCAGCAAAGCGCCATCCATACCGGTCGACGGCTTCCATCTCAATGTCGGCAGATATGTGCGTGAGGGCGGCGGCGGGGTCCTGATTGAACACGTATTGTGCGGGACGGAGCGGTTCTCGCCGGGCAGCTCGCCCTTCCCGGAGCTGGTGCAATGCGCCCCCAAACGCGTGGATATCTGGGATAAAAAACTGAACTTCAAGGGTCAGGAAGTGGAGCAGATGTACGTGGACTTCTTCCAGCTCCAGCCGGGACCACACGGCGAGATCATCGCTGAATCCCAGGGTCGCCCGGTGGTCGTGCAGGGCAGCGCAGGTCATGGCCGGGTTATTTTCAACGGCTCGGTCAGCCTTCTGGGCAGCCCTGCCGGCCATAGCTGGGAGGAGACCGTGCTGCAGGGATTCAACGCCCAGCTGGCCGAATACGCCATTCAGTACTT
>JAAYYJ010000233.1 GCA_012515455.1 Oligosphaeraceae bacterium | reverse complement strand
GCCAGCTTCTATGGCTGTGGACTGGCAATCGCACTGCCGGGAGCCAAAATCCTGGAGCCTGCCATCCTGCCAGGAGCGGAATTCTCCCTGGCCCTGCACCCGGGGGCCGACTGGGATCGCCCGGTGCAGAGCCCGGAAGCCCAGGCTATGCGGGCGGAGCTGCTGCGGCGCGGCGCCGTGAATGGCGCCGGTCAGGCCCAGGTGGCCGCCTTCTCGCCAGTGCTGGGGGAATGCTGCCAAAAGCAGAACCTGGACCTCGAATTCTCCTGCGCCGTAATCGCGCAACGCGGCGACCGCCTGCAGGTGGTCGGCGTGGATGGCCTGCGGGAAATTCAGGCCGGCAGAGTCATCAATGCCTTGCCGGATGATACCGCGCCAGAAAAAATGCTGACCGGCATTCTCAGTCTGCCGTTACAGTTGCCGGACGGCAGCTACGGCCCCTTCCAGTTGCGCAATTCCTGCCGGGCGGGTGAGGCGTACTTGGGGTTGTCTATTCCCGCCGCGGCTTCCTGGCCCGAGGCCCGGCAACTCTTCCATGCCGCCTGGGACCGGCGGCCGGAATCCTTGCAGGAAGCGCATCTGCTGCTGCTGGGTACGTATTTCTCCTGGCCAGGCGATGCCAACCCTGTCCTGGCATTCGACCGCGGCATCTGTGAAGGGAGGGCAAAATAATGCCAGCAGCACATAATAACAGTACGGATTCTTCCTCCCGGCCATACGATGTGATGGTAGTCGGCCTGGGCACTGCCGGCGCCATCGCGGCTCTGGCGGCCGCCCGGCAGGGCGCCCGGGTGCTTGCTCTGGAACGCAATACCTACCCCGGGGGCACCCAGAGCGGCGGCGGCATCCGCGGCTATTATGGCGGCCGCCCCCCCTATGGCTTGACGGCGGAGCTGGAACAGCAGGTCGCAGAATATACCGCCGGCCATGGCTTGGGAATCAATCTCGAGGCCCGCAAATTCGTGCTGGAGCAGGAATTGCTGACGGCCGGGGTGGAGATCGTCTATGCCGCTGTGGTCTATGAGCTCTTGCAGGACGAATCCTGCGTGCGCGGATTGCGCTGGCGCGATGCTGCCGGCTGCCATAGCGCGACCGCCGTGGTAGTCATCGATGCGACCGCCGAAGGCACGCTGGCCCTGCTGGCCGGTTGTGCGGTGGAAAGCGGTCGGCACAGCGACGGCTTATACAATACTTTTACTCATACCTTCCTGGGCCGCAGAGGACTCGACGTGCATGCCTTCAATTTCGATGCCGGCCGGATCGATCAGTACGACCCGCAGAGTTATTCTCAGACTCTGCTGGAGGCCATCACCGTGCATCTGGCTGAGGACTACAGCGCCGCAGAGTGCCGGCAGCTGGGCCCCGCCGATATCGTGGGAATCCGCGAAGGCGTGCATGTGATCACCCGGGTTTACTCGACTCTGCCCGAGTTCTTTGCCGGGAATCTGCCCGCTGACGAGATCATCGGTTATGCTCACAGCAACCTGGATACCCATGTCAACGATATGGCTCTGGAGAGCACCGCCTTCCAGGACTGGATGCTGGCCGCTTCGGCCTGGGGAACCGAGCTCTGGTTCCCGAT
>JAAYYJ010000232.1 GCA_012515455.1 Oligosphaeraceae bacterium | reverse complement strand
CCGGCGAAAGCGGCACCGGCAAGGAGTTGCTGGCCAGGGCGATACACCGGCTGAGCCCGCGCAAGGATAAACCGTTCGTCGCGGTGCATTGCGCGGCACTGAACGAAAATTTGCTGGAGAGTGAGCTGTTCGGGCATGAGAAGGGGGCTTTCACGGGTGCCAACGAACGCCAGATCGGCCGGTTTGAGCGTGCGGACGGCGGCAGTCTGTTCCTAGATGAGATTGGCGAAATCACGCCTGCGACCCAGGTCAAGCTGCTGCGAGTGCTGGAGAGCCGCAGCCTGGAGCGGGTCGGCGGCAGCCAGCCCATCCAGGTCGATGTGCGCTTGCTGGCCGCCACCAATCGCGATTTGAAGGCGATGGTGGAAGCCGGGACCTTCCGGGATGACCTCTATTACCGCTTGAATGTCGTGAACCTGAAACTGCCCGCACTGCGCGAGCACCGCGAGGATATCCCGATGCTGCTGAATCATTATCTGAGAATTGCCGCCGAGGACAACGGCAAGCGCCTGGCCGCCTTCACCCCCGAGGCGGTGAAGGTCCTGACCTCCTACGACTGGCCCGGGAATATCCGGGAGCTGCGCAATTGCGTGGAGCGCATGGTGGTCTTCGCCCGGGGCAGCTCTCTGACCCTGAACGACGTCCCGGCGGAAATCCGCCAGGCAGTGGGCGAGCAGCTGCAGGCGAAAGCCCGCCGCCAGCAGGACGAATTGAGCCTCTCCGACAACCCTCTGGATATTAAAGCCAATGAGAAGAATGTGATCATTCAGGCCCTGGCCCAGTGCGGCGGCAACCGCTCCAAAGCGGCGGAGCGCCTGGGCATCAGCCGGCGTACGCTGCACCGCAAGCTCCACGAATATAATATCTGAGAGGCAAGATGAGGCGCTTCCGCATTGTCCATTTCTCGGATTTGCACGCCGGGGAATTCCCCTTCTCTCACTCTGGCTGGCTGGACAAGCGTTTGCTGGGGCGCGCCAATTTCCTGCTCTTCCGCCGCCGCCAGGTCCGGCTGCCCAGAATCACCCAGGCAGCCGAGCTGTTCGCCAGCTTGCAGCCGGACCTGGTGCTTTGCACCGGCGATTTGACCTGCGTCAGCGACCCCGGGGAATTCGCCCGGGCCGAACAGATGCTGGCCCCGCTCCTGGAGTGGGCAGGAGACAAGTTCTTTTATGTACCCGGCAACCACGACGCGTATGTGCGGAATGAACAGTGCCGCCGTGCCCTGGCAGAGACCTTCTACCGCCTCAACGGAAAGCGCTTCGAGTTGCCGGAACTGCCCCAGGCTGTGCCCCTGGATGGAGTCGAAATGCTGCTGCTCAACAGCGCAGAACCGCGCAGCTGGCTGTCATCCGGAGGTTCCTTTGCCCCGGCAGCACAACAGCGCCTGGAGGAACTGCTCGCGCAACCTTGCCGGGGGGTCCGCCTGCTGGTGAATCATTTCCCGGTCCAGACCGCCGACGGCGGGGAATTGCCCTGGCGCCGGCGCATGGACGGTGCGGGGATATTGCGGCAATGGCAGGCCGCGGGGCGTTTCGCGGCCTTGTTCTGCGGGCATATCCACCGGCCCTTTCTGGCGGATACCGCGGTCGGGCTGCAGGTCTGTGCCGGTTCTTTGAGCATCCACGGTTCTTATTCGGTCAGCGACATAAATTTGTCAGGACAGGCAAATGCCACCACTGCAACAGCAAAGGAATTGATCAATGCAACAATATCTGGCCTTTGATCTGGGCGCATCCAGCGGACGCGCGATTCTGGGGACACTGCAGGACGGAAAAATCTCCCTGCAGGAGCTGCATCGTTTTGACAATGGCGCATTGCAGTGCAACGGCGGTCTGTTCTGGAATATCCTGGGTCTGTTCCACGAGCTCAAGGTTGG
>JAAYYJ010000231.1 GCA_012515455.1 Oligosphaeraceae bacterium | reverse complement strand
GACCACGCTGACTGCTGCGACGCTAAGCAGAGCCTGCCGCTCAGTCAGCTGGAAGAATTTCTCCCACCAAGCCAGCAGGCAGAAGATTGCTCCCAGCCAGATCAGGCATCCGGCGCACTGCCAGCCCCGCAGGCGCAGCTGCAGCTGCCGGCGCAGAATCTGCAGGGGATGGAGTAATGTTTGATCAGGCATTGAGTTCTGCCCCGATGACAGGTGGACAGGCAAGCAAAATATCCTCAGGAGCGCTCTTTCAGACGCTGGATTATGGCGCGGCTGGAGTCGTCATGGCCGGTCGGAAGCGCGGACAGCGGCTCGCCCAGGTCATGCAATACTTTGTCTGCCAGGACCTTTCCCAGCTGGACTCCCCACTGGTCAAAGGAATTGACCTGCCACAGTACGCCCTGGGTGAAAATTTTATGTTCATAGAGTGCGATCAGCATTCCCAGGGTCCGGGGGGTTAGTTCATCGGCCAGCAGTGTATTGGTCGGCCGGTTGCCCAGGAAGGTCTTGTGGGCGGCCAGGCTGTCGCTGATGCCGGGGTTTTCGCTTCGGACCGCGGCGGTGCTTTTGCCGAAGGCCAGGGCTTCGGTCTGAGCCACGAAGTTGGCCATCAGTTTCTGGTGATGGTCACCCAGAGGTGTCTGGGAGCGGCAGAAGCCGATGAAGTCAGCGGGGATCAATTTGGTGCCTTGGTGCAGGAGCTGGAAGAAGCTGTGCTGGCTGTTGCTGCCCGGTTCACCCCAGATGACTGGTCCCGTCTGCCAGGTGATGCGCTGACCGCTCCGGCTGACCGATTTGCCGTTGCTTTCCATATCGACCTGCTGTAAATAGGCCGGGAAGCGTTGCAGCGACTGGTTATAGGGCAAAATGGCCTGGGTCTGGGCCTCGAAGAAATTGTTGTACCAGATGCCCAGCAGGGCCAGGATGACCGGGAGGTTCTGCTCCAGCTTCGCACTGCGGAAATGCTGGTCCATGGCGTGGAAGCCTTCCAGCAGAGCGAGGAAATGGTCCGGTCCGATCTGCAGCAGCAGGGGGAGACCGATGGCCGAGCACAGCGAGTAGCGCCCGCCCACCCAGTCCCAGAATTCGAACATATTCTCCGCATCGATGCCGAAATCTGCGACCGCTTCCCGGTTGGTGGATACCGCGACGCAATGCCGGGCGATCGCCTCTTTGCTGGCGAAAGCAGTCAGCAGCCATTGCCGGGCGCTGCGGGCATTGGTCATGGTTTCCTGAGTGGTGAACGTCTTGGAAGCGATGATGAACAGCGTCTCTTCCGGGGACAGGCCACTGAGAGTGTCGGCCAGATGATAACCGTCGATATTGGATACATAAAAAACCCGCAGGCCGGGCAGCGAAAACGCCTTCAGGGCTTCACTGGCCATCCGGGGACCTAAATCGGAACCGCCGATGCCGATGTTCACGATGTTCCGGATCGTTTTGCCGGTGTAGCCGGTCCAGGCGCCGGCCCGCACGCGTTCAGCGAAAGCCGACATGCGCTGCAGCACCGCTTTGACCGCCGGCATCACATCCTGCCCGTTGACATTGATCGGCTGGCTGCTGCGGTTGCGCAGTGCGACATGCAGCACTGCCCGTCCCTCAGTCTCGTTGATGCACTGCCCGCTGAACATCGCCTCAATGGACTCCCGCAGAGAGCTTTCCTCAGCCAGGCGCAGGAGCAGCCGCATGGTCTCGGCAGTGATGCGGTTCTTGGAGAAATCCAGGAACAGGTCCTCGAACTCCAGACTGAATTTCCGGGCCCGCTGGGGGTCGGCGGCGAACAAGTCGGTCAGGGTGCTGTCTTTGATGCTGTTGTAATGGGCGGCCAGGGCTTGCCAAGCGGGGCTGTCGGGATGGATGTTCATAATTGTCTCTGACGGTTGGGAAGAAAAGCTGCGGCCCGGCGGACTCAGCAGCCGGGATAAATCGGGTTGCTCCAGGCGTAATTGCCCTCGGAATCTTGAATCTGCAGCCGGACATAGCAGCCGGCGGGCAGGGCGCTCAAGTCGGCTTCCAGATGGGTCATGCTCTGAGGGCGGGTGCCCGGGCCTTCGCTGTCCAGAACCAGGCCAGGGAGCTTGCGGGGGCGGTTACTCAGCAGAATCACCTCCTGGCAGGCGGAAAAATCGGCGGTGAAGACACCGTCCCGGTAATTGAGGCTGTGGATCAGTGGTTTCTGGCTGGCATAGAATTGCCCCGCCTGCAACGCTGCCAGGATGGCCGCGGGGGAGCGGTCTTTGGCGCAGATCATGGTGAAGCCGCGGAACAGATCGCGGGTGGCGTGCAGGTCATCCACGGCGATGGCGGTGCAGCGGGCCGCGAAATCGAGGCATTCGTCCCAGATTTGCATGTTGTAAGCTCTGCCGATATAGCGGGTGGCGCTGTTGTAGACTTCCAGTCCCAGTGCGCCTCTGATGCTCAGCAGTTCGGCCGAGGTCAGTCCGCACCAGTACGGATGGGCGATGAAGAAATTCGCGCCGGCGTTCAGGATGGCATCGGCGCACTCCTGGGCCTGCCACTCGCGGTTGGCCTCGAAGTCCTCGGGCAGTCCCAGAGCCAGGAAGTGCCAGGTGATATTGCGGGGCCCGCCCGGATGCAGTTCCATGCCGGAGAGCAGGGTCATTCCCTGAGTCTCATAGCTGCTGACAGGGTTGGTTTTCCAATGGTCGGTGAAGGCCAGCACATCATAGCCGGCCTCGCGGTACAGTGAGACTACTTCAGCGGCAGAAAATTTGCCGTCGGAGAGCGTGGTATGGGTGTGCAGATTCGCCTTGAAGACTGGCAGGTCCTGGCCCTGAAAATTCATTGCATCTCCTGGAGAGGGATTTTTTTCGGTTTCTTGTCCTGATTGGGGGGGCGGAACTGTCCCCGGTTCTTGCCGGCGGAACGGTTGCCCTCAGCGCGGGGGGGTGCGTTTTCCGGGGCGGGGCTGTCAGACGCGGCGTTGGCGGCGGCCTTGGCTTTGCCGGCCGGGGGTTTGTGCAGGCAGCCGTTGGGCTGGTATAAATCGGCCTCGTACTGCAGGCAGCATTTCAGGCGTCCGCAGCAGCCGGAGATATTCTGCGGATTCAGTGACAGCCCCTGCTGTTTGGCCATTTTCACATTGATGCTGTTGAAGCTGGGCAGGAAACTGGCGCAGCAGAACGGTCGGCCGCAACTGCCGATGCCCCCGAGAATGGCAGCTTCATCCCGCACTCCGACCTGGCGCAGTTCGACCCGCACATGGAACATACTGGACAAATCGCGGACCAGTTCCCGGAAGTCGATGCGGCCCTCGGCCGAGAACTGGAAGACCAGCAGCTTGCGGTCAAAGGAGTAATGGGTGTGAATCAATTTCATGTCCAGGTTATGGTAGCGGATGCGCTCTACGGTCTTGATATGCACGCTGCTGGCCTTCTCCTGGTTGGCACACTCTGTCGCCAGGTCCTCGTCACTGGCCCGGCGCAGAATCAGAGGAATCTTCTGCCCCTCGATATGGCGCCCTTTGCCGCTGCCGGAGCGAAGCTTCTCGAAATCCGCCTCGCTCTCCAGCGGCTCACCCAGAGCACCGGTCTTGACCGTGCCGAAATCCTGATATCGCTCGCACCGGATGATGACCTGGTCGCCTTCGTGCAAATCCAGGTCGCAGTCGCCGATGCATTCGAATTCCAGACCGGAGGATACGCATACTTTATATAATGTCTTCATGGCTGCCTCATATCCGAAAAGCAAGAACTTGAAAACGCCGGAAATGTTTTTCCGTAAACCTATAAACATAATGCCTGAGCAGTGAATTGACCAGCAGACGCGGGCAAAAAAAATCCCCGGCGGATTTTTTTACTTTTTACCTGCTGCGTCAGATGATGGGTTGAACATCAAGCCGGTTTTTTAGATTTCTGCCTCTGCAGCAGAATTTGCAGATGAATGGGAACGCATTCAAGGCTCCAATTTGGTGTAGCGGACTGGCTTTGGCAGTTTCAAAGCCCTGAAAACCGCAGGATTTTCTGCTGCTCAGATTAACTTTGCGGTCCAGCCTCCTCCACAATCCCGCTGGCTGTCGGAGTCTGAATCTTGCCATAATGGTTAAGGTGCGAAACTCGCTGATGATTCCTTTTCTGTTACCGGCAGTAATCACGATGAGCAGAATGGGCCATGGCGCAGCCGTACCGGTCGCGATTGTCCCTCTCTGGTAAAAGGATGGCAAATCAAAGAGTTTTCAGTAAACTGCATTTTCTGCCTGGTCAGGAAGGACAGAATGGGCCATGACGCAGCCGTACCGGTCGCGGTTGTCCCTCTCTGGTAAAAGGATGGCAAATCAAAGAGTTTTCGGTAAACTGCATTTTCCGCCTGGTCAGGAAGGACAGAATGGGCTATTTTCCCCCTGCGCCATTTCGGTGGGCTCTCAGCCCACCCAACCATGGGGGGCCTCCGCCCGTTAAGGACGCGCGCGCGAGAGCCCTGCCCCGTCCCGGTGCTGAAGTCGGGGGATGCACTGAAGTGCGGCTCGGGATGCACCCGCGAGAACATTCCGGCGGACGGCTGGTAACAATGGCTGACTGATTAAGGAGTAATTGCTGGATATTGGTGCCGGCTCTTGTTTTTTCGGCAGCAGCAGTTATTTTATAAAGCCTGGTCATCTCAATAATCTTCATTCTGGAGGTGGTATGTCAGTGCGTTTTTTTCTCCTGTGCCGGGCGGTGTTGCTACTGGTCTTGGGGTTGCTGTCCTCCGGTACGGTTTCAGCCCAGGCGGGACGGTTTGACTGGCAGACGGGGAATGTTCTTTTCCCAGGAATCAAGCATACTTCCCTCGCCGCCCAGGAACCCCGGCCGCTGAAAATTAACGCCGTACAAGTCGATTTGACAACCCCTGGCCTGAGCTTCAGGGCCAGCGGCCGGGACGTGGACTGGGGCAAGCCAATGCCAGATTACCCCAGCCTGGAAATTCGTACCCTGCGCACCACCACCCGGGAATTCCTGCTGCAGGCCCGCCAGCGCGGCCAGGATATGGTCCTGGCGGTCAATTCCAATGGCTGGCGGCCGTGGGAGAAACCCTTCAATCATAAGTACGGGGGCAATCTGGGGTTGATAATCTCCGACGGCCAGCTGGTCAGTGAGCCCTCCCGAGGGCCTTCGTTGCTGGTGTACCGCGACGGGCGGGTGACCTTCACTCAGGTCGGACCAGACGCGGATCTCAGCGGGGTCCAGACCGCGGTCTCGGGCTTCAGTTTCGTGCTGGAAAAAGGTGAGGTGACCAGCAAGGACAAATCTCTGCACCCGCGTACCGGGTATGGTCTGTCAGAGGACAGGCGGTACTTGATCTTGCTGACTATCGACGGGCGCCAGGCGGGATACAGCGAAGGCGCGACTACCGCTGAGGTGGCTGAATGGCTTCGCCATTTCGGGGCCTGGGAGGGACTGAATATGGACGGCGGCGGTTCCACCACTCTGGTGTATTGGGATACGGCGGCAGCAGCAGTCCGGAGAGTCAACCATCAGTCCGGGGGGGCGGAGCGCCGGGTCGGTTGCAGTCTGGGCATTGTGCTGGCGGAATAACCGCCCATACTTCTGCCAGGTGCGCAACATCGGTGCAGCCGGGTGGACGTGCAGAGCAGCAGCAACAAATACAGGTGTGCAATGGGAGAAATTGTAGTACGGCTGATTCAGGAGGCTGATCTACCGCAGGTGGTGCCGGGGGTTATTGGTCTGTATCAGGAGGCCGGCTGGGTTAACAATACTGAGCCAGTTGACCAGGAACAGATGGCACAACTGCTCCGCAACTCGTTTCGAGTCATGGGTGCCTTTGCTGAGGGCAGAATCATCGGCATGATGCGAGCACTCTCCGACGGAGTCAGCGATGCCTATCTGCTGGATATGGTGGTCAGTGGCAACTACCGCCGTCAGGGCATTGCCAGCAGGATTCTGCAGTCCCTGGTCGAGGAATTGAAAAAATGCCAGATTGAATGGATTGTCTGCATTTCCGTTCCCGGGAAGGACGGACTGTATGCCAAATTAGGCACGCCGATGCAGTCGCATGTCCCTTATCGCTTCCTGTAAGGAGTGTTGTTTTTTTTATGCTCTCTTTTCCGCTGGAAAGCCTCAAGGCATTGGATATTTTCGACCAGCCGGCTCTAGTTCCCTTGATTCTGTCTTTGGAACCGCATAGTTGCGAATTGAATTTTCTGAATCTGTACACTTGGGCCCGGGCCAACAGCACCCATTTTGCTCTATATGCAGGCTTGCCGTGGTTCTGGTTCCCTCCCGCCGCTAGCGCATTGCTGCCGCGGGTATCTCTCCATGACTGCAGTGAGCTGTCTCTGCCGGGCAATCAGGGCGAAGACCTGCTGCTCTTCCCGGGCGGATTGAATCGCGAGCGCTGGCCCTCTCCAGAGTTGATAGCCACGGTGATGCGAACTTTCCGGCAATCCGGCTACGCCGGGATTGTCAGGAACGTCCCGGTCGAGTATGTGCAAACATTTCCGGAAGTGCACGCGTGGTTCAGGGTGGATGAGGAAGGCAGCGCTTTGGGCGAGTATCTGTATTCAGTTGACCGGCTGCGGTCCCTGCAGGGACAGAAGCTGGCCAAGAAAAAAAATCTGATTGCGCAATTCCGGCAGCAGTATCCGTCGCACTCGGTGCGGGAATTCAGTTCAGAGTTGATCCCGGACTGCCGGCGCCTGGCGGAGCGCTGGTATGCCGCCCGCCCGATGGATAATTACACCCTGGCCGAGGCCGACGCCCTGGACCGGACTTTTGCAGCCGTGGTGGAACTGGCTCCCGAGGGGGTCTGTTTGTATGTCGACCAGGTCTTGGTGGGTTTTTCCATCATCACCCGGTTGAACTCAAATACCTGCGATGAGCATTTTGAAAAAATTGACACCAGCTACAAGGGTGCCGGGCAGGTTCTGTTCCAGGAACTCCTGCAGCGCCTGGGAGGGCGGTATGCATTCATCAACCGGGAACAGGACCTGGGGCTTCCGGGCCTGCGCCAGGCTAAAAATTCCTATGACCCGATTGCCGTGCGGCAGCAGTTCCAGTTTATGTTGCCGGCGGAGAGTACCGGCTGAGGCTATATCATACCGGAGCATCCGGCAGGGTGGGCGGGCGGGCCAAGCGGTGGTGGCGCACTCAGGCCATAATTCTCGCGGCTACCGCATCCTGCAGAGATTTTTTCACTCCGGCCAGAGGCTTGCAATCAGTCTCAAGGTCTCCTCTACCAGCTGTGCGCCGCCTTCCGGGCCGAAAACGATGCTCTCAGGTACAGAGCCGTAGTTTTTGCCGCCTGCCATGGAGCGTTCCGTGGGGAGGTAGCGATAATGCCCATCCGCAGTTTGCACCGTAAAGGTCTGGATTGCCTTGCTGCGGGCTTTGATCTGGATGCCGTAATCAAGGAACAAGGCCAGGGGATGGGTGACTATGGCCAAGGAGTCGAGGCGGATGACATGCACGGTCACGGGCAGACTGGAGGAGCAGCGCTGATTTTCGCACATCTGCAGCACGCGATTCGCCCGCGCCATCCGCCAATATACGCCGCTGATCTTGGTAAACCAGTTGGGCTGATTGCGCATTTCGGGCTGCGCCTCGATGGCCGAGCGCAGTTGGCGGTATTCAGCCAGCAGCTGCTCGAACTCAATCTGCCGGCTTCGGGCCATCTCGGCGGTTATCTGGAGTTGCGGCAGCTCGATTTGCTCGACCCGGTGGACGAAAGCCGGGTCCCACTCGATGTGCTGCTGCAGGCAAGGCAGAATGGAGGTAACCGCATCTGCTAGGCGGATGGCCAGTTCCTGCCGCCAGCTGCGCCCCAGCATCTTCAGCATGCGTTCCTGGGCCCGGCTTTCAATCAGAACTCTGGGCCACTGTTCGGCAGAGGCGGCAATCTGCTGCAGCACCTGCACCGAGTGCCTCAGCCGCCGCCGCAGTTCGTTGCGGGTTTCATGCCAATAATCGGCGGTGATCTCCTGTCCCATGCCCCAGGCGGCACAAGGGACGTTCACCACCACTCCAGTCAGCTCACCGGTCAGGCTCCAGGTACAGAGGAGTCCGACCGAATGGTCCTCGTAACCCTCGATATGGCTGAAGTCGGGGACGTCCACCGGGCCGAACTGCTGGGCCCGTCCGTCCTTGTAGACCACATTGCGATTATGCGACAGCACTGCATGGGCCAGGCCAAAACTGACTCCGCCAGGTTTACGGTTCCTCCAGGCCTCGTCGATTGCGGCGGCGATGCGCGGGGCGGCGAACTCCAGGAATGCGAGGGGCGACATGGCCTCCGGGGCGACGCCATAATATGACCAGTCCGCGGGGACATTCACTCCGCGCGCCGCCAGCTTGGCCGCCAGCTGGCGGTCGGTTCTGACACACGGTGCGCCGTGGTTGTGGGTTGCGTTGAGCACAATCCTGGTGCTGTCGATGGCCGGCTGCAATTCGGCCACCAGCTCCCTGACTCGCCGGCAGAGCGCTTCTTCAGCGCGGGCCAAGTCGCATCCCACCATAACCAGCATTTCGCCCGGGCCTGGTGTGCCTGTCGACTCCAGCACCAGGACGTTCGCGGTAATCGGGTCCGAGACTCCTGCGGATATTCGCAGAGAAGCACCGGCGGCGATATTCACTGGTCCAGGCGGGGTCAGGTCTGCAGCTGCCCATCCCACCCGCAAGGTCGTGGTGTGCCCCGCGCCTGGGGGAGACTGTGTTACATCTGTCATTTTGTTCTCCGGTAGTTTTGTCCGGCTGGCCGGCGCTGGTGATTAGGTCTGGTCAGATTTATCCTGCGGCTGGATTTGAATATATGCCAAGGCGCAAATTGTGCAATACGATCTGAATGAAATTGGCCGGGTGGTCAGCGGAGTTATCCAACAACGCCAGGTACGTCAGATTTTTGGTAAATGTGCGAACTCTGGTGATGAGCATTTTCGGACTGCCGCAGGTAGTCCAGACTTGCAATTCACCCATAACCGCTCTGGTGCCGGCAACGCCGCGCCCTGTAGGAGCACGCTACCGGGTGCTTGGCCAACCCAACCGCTCTGCAAAGCTCTTTTTCCGGCCCCCAATCTTCGCACCTTAACCATGTTGAGTTAGTGATGGAACTGCTGCCATTGTCTGCTATTGTCTGTTTTTGTCTCCACTCGCGCGCGCGTCCAAATTAGGGTTGGGGGTCCCCCCAATCGGTGGGGTGGGCCCACCGCTAGAATCAAGGGCACGGGGCAAAAAATAGTGCTTTGGGACAATTTTGTCAAGGCCCGCGTCAGCAATTGCATACAAATACCTTATTCCCGGACAACTGCTTCTCAGTAAAGGACCAAGAATCCCGGCAGGGGGAGCTGGTGAGATTGGGTCAGCATCCGGATTTCAGCTGAGTATACTCGCCAGGAGGTGGCGCTACATCTCTGCTTCCGGCGTAAACCAAGTCATGTTGAGGCCAACCGAGAACGGCGCCTCTTCGGCGACAATCTATCACCAATCTTCGCGCAGT
>JAAYYJ010000230.1 GCA_012515455.1 Oligosphaeraceae bacterium | reverse complement strand
GCAGCACGCGGTGCGAATCCGCGCTATGACCGCCGCTACTGCCGGATTGGGGTTGACCTACAGCCGGGATTTGGAACGCACCCTGGGAGAAATTCTGCAGCGCGGCCAAGTCTTATGTCCCTTGACCAGTATCGGCGGCGGAGATGATGAGCCAGGCAGCAATGACTACCTGGTCTACAGCGGCGTGGTTGCGGCGTTCGACAGCACCGAGCAACTGGAGCGCTCCAGCATGCGCTCGCTGCTCCGGCATGGCCCGGTGCAGAAGCTCAAGAATCCCGACTTTCTGCCGGACCCGCCACCGCACGCAAGCATCAAACAGACCTCCCCGTATCTGTACCGGCAGGAAGAAATCGAGCAGGTCATCACCAGCAAGGAGATTGAGCGTATCGCTCATGTCAGGGTCTTCTTTAACCTCAAGGGACCAGGGGTGGCTGAGCTGCTGGAAATCAATCAGATCTACTCCCGGAAATTCCTGTCTGAGCAATCGCATCTGTTCAATGACGTCAAGGTGAAGCGCATGCTCGAGGTGTATGATCAGAGTGAACTGGCTCTGCCGCAGGCCGCCCCAGAGCTGGTCAATGACCGTATCTGGAGCAATGGCGAAATGCACGACTTCGCCCGTAAAGACAGCCTCATGGTGCTGTCCTTGAAAATTTTCAGCCAGTTGCAATCCTTCCCGCTTACGCTGGCAGCGCAAGCGGAGCGCTACCGCAATGAGGACAACCTGTCCCGCGCCACCGAATTTTGGGGTCAGTGCCTGGCTATCTGCGAATTGCTTAAGACCGACAGCGATATCCTCTCGTTGCTGCGGCTGGAATCGCTGCCCCAGGCCGCTTGTTTCCCTGCCGACCTCCAGACGTTGCGTGATCGCCATAACGATTTGAGCGCCCTGCAGAAGAGCGCCTTTGACAAGGCTTTGCAAGCCGTAGACGCCTTCGCCAGCCGGGAACTTCAACGTAAATAGATCATTTCCTGTTTCGGAGCGGCAGATGCTCTGCCCCCGTCTGAATACCAAAACAGAACCAGAAAGAACCAGACTCATGGCCAATGTCTATCCTTTTGCTGCCTGGCTGGCAGCCGGTGATGTAGCACCGTCGGTATCCTCCTTGCCCTACGATGTGATGAACCGCGCCGAAGCCAAAGAGATGGCTGCCGGCAATCCGAACAGCTTTTTGCGGGTCACCCGCTCGGAAATCGAACTCCCCGAGGACCTCTCGCCTTATAGTCCGGAAGTATATCAGCGTGCGGCTGAAAACTGGCAGAAACTCTGTTCCGGAGTCCTGCAGCAAGACCCGCAAGCCTCATATTACATCTATTCGCTGGTCTGGAAAGGCCGGCGTCAGACCGGCGTGGTCGCGGCCGCCTCGGTCGCCGATTATGACCAGGGGATTATCCGTAAACATGAGCGCACCCGCAAGGAAAAAGAGGACGATCGCACCCGTCACATCAGCACCCTGCGGGCTCAGACCGGACCGGTCTTCCTGACCTATCGCGACTCCGAAGAGGTCAATGCCGTGGTCATGGCCACCATGAACGGCCAGCCGCTCTTTGATTTCCTGGCCTCCGACGGCATCCGCCACAGCGGCTGGCAGGTCCCCCAAAAATTCACGCCTGCTCTGCAGGCGGCCTTCGCGGCCATTCCGCGCTTGTATATTGCGGACGGTCATCACCGTGCCGCCAGCGCCAGCCGCACCCGTGCAGCCTTGGCCGAACAGGGCCCTGTAGGACAGGCCGACAAATTCCTGTCGGTAATTTTTCCGGCCGGTCAGCTGGCGATTCTGCCCTACAACCGGGTGATGCAAGACCTCAATGGTCTGAGCTGTCAGGAATTCCTGCAAGCCCTCAAGGGAGTCTGCACGGTAACCGCCACCGATCAGCCCATTCCCGCCCATCCGGGGCAAGTCTGTCTGTACTGCCAGAAAAAATGGTACCGCCTCGATTTCTCCGCTGCGGACGCCGCCGCCACCGCCATTGATCGTCTGGATGTCAGCCTGCTGCAGAGTAAAATCATTGCGCCGATACTGGGCATCAGCGACCCCCGCACAGACCCGCGCATCGACTTCATCGGCGGCATCCGAGGCACGGATGAGCTGCAGAAACGCGTCGATTCCGGTGCCGCCGCACTGGCTTTCTCAATGCACCCCACGACCGTGGAACAGCTCATGGAGATCGCCGATGCAAATGAAATCATGCCGCCAAAATCGACCTGGTTCGAACCGAAACTGCGCGACGGCTTATTCGTGCATGCCATTTAGACCGCAGAACCTTACAGCCCTGGCGGGCTGCTCCCGACGTTGAACACACCGCCGCCGGAACAGCTGCTAATATCACTTTGCTGTTCCTGAAATTGCCACCCCGTAACCAAAGCAACAGAGATGCAAATCATCGATCAGCAAATTTATCTCGAAGAGGTGAAAGCCAGCGAACTGGCAGCCCTCTACGGCACCCCAACGTATGT
>JAAYYJ010000229.1 GCA_012515455.1 Oligosphaeraceae bacterium | reverse complement strand
GGGGTAGGCATCCTTGACCATTTGCAGAAAATGCGCTTCGGAGAGCTTCTGACCGCCGGCAAAGAGCCTCTGCATGGTGTTCAGCACGACCCGCAGCAACGCCTCGTCTATGCCGTTGCTGAGCTGCAGGTTCGCCATGACATTCTCGAAGAAGATGGTCTTGTCGTAGCGGCAGAACTGCCAGGACAGCCCGAACAGGAACAGCAGCGAACCAAGCAGGAAGCCCGGTTCCGGGGCCGTCGCCAGGGTCTGGCTAAGCGGGATCAGCAGCAGTATGGCCAGCCCGGCCAGCTTGAGTTTCAGGAATCTGCAGCTGAGAATGAACAAGCAGATGATGGCCAGCAGTGAGATTTTCCAGTTGGCGAAGATGTCCATCAGCCAAGGTGGCAGGAAGCGCCCACCGCTGGCATGGATGAAATCCTGGACCGTGCTGAGCAAATCGGCGAACAGCCCGCTGGACTCCGGGAACAGCGGCTGCGGGGTGGGATCGCCCAGGATGCGGGCCAGGAACAGCGCCCAGGGGAAGATGGCGATGAACTGCAGCACCAGATTTGCCCCGGCCGGACGTCCGAACAGATACAGCTCCCAGTTGAGGGTCGCAGCCAGAATAAAGGCCAGCAGCAGGGTCACGATGCCCTGCTGGTACAGGAAGATGCCCTCGACTTGAAAAAAACCGTCGTGGGCGAAGGCGATGAATGCGCCCAGATAGAGCAACGTCACCGCATAGAACTTCGGGTCGCGGGCAGAGGCGATGCCAGCGGCCAGAGACAGCGCCCGGGGGGGAAGCAGGCTGGAGAGGATGTTTTTCACAGAAGACTGCGGAGTTGAGAGTATGACTTGAGTCAGACGCCGGGGCTGGGTCTAGGGCGGATTGAGCAGCAGGTAATTGATGCGGCGGATTTCAGCTGAGAGCGGGCCGGTCTGCCAGAATACCTGCCCGTTGAAGTAATATGGATTGCCCAGGAAGCTGTTGCTGCGGATGGTCTCCACCAGCGAGCGGCGCAGCAGCAGGAAATCCCGGTCCCGGGGGTGTGCGCCGGTAATGGCCAGGGCTTTTTCGCGCCGGGCCACGCCCGGATCGGCGAAATCGTCCGGGAAGCGGCAGGTGCCCTGCCCCCCCTCGAGCTTCCAGAGCAGCAGCAGTATTTGCGCCTCAATCCAGTCGAGCTGGCGCTTCTGCCGGGCATGGCGGGTACGGTCGTCAGAAAGCCAGCGGCGGTTGATCTTTTGGGCCTCGTGGACCCGGTTCAGCAGAGCCTGCAGGGAAATGCTTTTGATCTGCCAGGTGTCGGCATGCTTGCTGCAGTCAAAGAGCTGGTAATCATATTCATCCTGGCGGAAAAACAGATAGAACAGCTTCCAGTTGAGGTTTTCCGGGTCCTGCTCACATAACTTCGCCAGCGCCCCCCTGGCCTGGCCCAGGGCAGCAGGATCGGGCAGACCGGCCTGCAGCGCGTGAAAATAATCGAAGAGCAGGCACTCGTAATGCCGATGCTGCTGAGCCTCGATAATCGTCTCCAGATATGGCTGCAAGAGCTGCTCACAGCGCTGGAAATCCTGTTGCCGCAAAGCCTTGCGGGCCTGCCGCTGGATGGCATACAGAGGGTCCTGGCGGGGCAGGGCGGCTTCCGGCGCCTGGAGATATTCCGTTGACCCGGTCAAAACCTTGCGCCCGGGGAAGAAGATATACAAGAGACTGCCGGCGGCAAACAGAAATCCCAGCAGCAGCAGCAGGGATAATGCCGTGGCCGGCTGCCGCCGGCTCTCCAGCTGTTGGAGCAGCACCGGGGCGACATCGGCGGGCAGGATATCATCCAGAACGGCGGCAAATGCCTCGTCGCTGCGGTTCAGGCAGCGCGTCTGGGGCAGGACGGCTGCCGGCCCGGAACGGCTGGTGAGGACAGAATTTCCGGCCATGATCTGTCCTTCGGGGTCCCGCCCTGGCTTTTCGTTGTGATGTTTGTCACTCACGTACGTTTCCGGTCACTGATGCACACACATAGGGCTACGACGGTACCTGGCAGCCAGCCCATCAAGGTCAGAATAAAGACTACGATCATTACTCCGCAGCCTTTGTCAATGACCGCCAGGGGCGGGAAGATCAGGCAGAGCAGAAATCGGAACAGGATGTTATCCATAGCGGAGGCAATGGTTTGCGGGGCGATTGTAAAATTGGCTTTGCTTGCCTGCCCGGGCTGTATTGCTGCAGCGGGAGAGTTTGCCGGCAGAGTTCTTTTTTTGCCGTTTGGACATAATATTGGTAAAAGATGCTTATTGCGCTTGCAATAACCTAAAGCAGTGTTAGCTTTTATGCAGTGTGCAGCCGGGTGGCTGCATATTGACTTGTCGGAAATTTTACCCAGGAGAGAACATGAAAAGTTTAGTAACTGTATTCATCACTGCCATCACCCTGCTGGTAGCGGGCTGCGCCAGCGTCCAAATCGCCGAAAAAGACCTCCTGCATGGGCAGAAGCTCGCCGCCGGTGAGCCAATCGCCCATATCAATGCTCAGAACTGGGGGTTCTATTTTCTGAAATGGCCGCTGCTGACCGGATCAGTGGACAACCCCGGGTCCATCGCCTTCTTCTCAGAAGACTCTGTGAATGTCCCCCAGACCGTCAGACTGCTGACCCAGACCGCACAGGACCTCAAGGCCACCTCGGTGACTGATATCCAGTCCAGCCGTAGCTCGCTGATGATCCCGTTCCCGTTCCCGTTCCTGTTCTACATGCAGTCAACCAACGTTTCCGGAAATGCCGGCAAATAGGCTGGACTGAATTTTTCTCCCATACGGCCGCAGGCGAACAATGGTGATTCGCCTGCGGCCGTAGTTTTATGCCCAGGGCACTTCGCGCGGCCTGGCAGAGCAGCTAAATCCAGCAGAGCATCACTCCGCTGGCACTGCGGGTGCAGCCTGTTGTGCGGGTGCAGCCTGTTCTGCGGGTGCAGCCTGTTCTGCGGGTGCTGGTGGTATTGGCGCGGTGGGTGGTGGCGGGGCGATAAAGCTGTCTGCGAGTTCCAGAATGACCACTCTGCTTTCGAGTTCGTAGTTGCGCTTCTCCAGCATCAGGACCAGTGCGATCTCCCGGCCGTTCGGATGCCAGGCGTTCATTCCCACCACAGCCCGGCGGCCAGCGAATTCTTTGGTGTTGCGGAAATTGAAGCCGGTGAGCCGGCGCTTGTCAGAGCCGTCCTGGTTTGCCAGCCAGAGCTCGGTGCGCAGATATTTTTCCCACAGTCGCCCGCCGACTCCGAGGTTGGTCAGCAGCATGCCGTCGCTGCTGCTCCAGGTGATTTTTTTGCCTTTGGGTGAGAAAGCCGCAAAGCGGTTCCAGGCACTGCGGGTGTTGGTGATTGCCTGGGGAGGGTTGTTGGCGGGGATGTTCATGGTATAGATATTCATCGTAAACCATGGCTGCCGGTTATCCATCGCAGCCGCAAACAGCACGCTTTTGCCGTCCGGCGAGAAGCCGTAGGTCTCATAAAAATCCTTACCCTGACCAGGAGCGTGGCGCTCGATTTTCTCCAGCTGCCAGCGGCCGTGCTGGAAGACCAGCTCCCCCAGGCACATCTCACGCATGCCCATCACGGAATTAAGGCGGGAGTTGCCCAGCACCTGGGTCCAGAAAATCCGCCGGCCATCCCGGGAGAAAGAGGGAAAGAGCACCCCGCGGGGGTTGCTTTGCGAGAGACCGGTGTTGTTCAGCTGGGTAAATTTCCCCCGTTCATCGAGCAGCCAGAGGTTGTTGTGCAGGCCGTAACCGGACCGGGCCCGGACGGTCTCCTTGCTGCGTCCGGCCTGGGCACAGAAAACCAGCATCTCCTCGCTGGGGTTCCAGCTCGGGTTGCTGCAATGGCCCGGACCAAGATTCTGCCCCCGGAAATCAGGACTGCTGCTGATTTCCTGGGCGCGGTTCTGCTCCAGGTCCAGCACCTGGATGCTGGAATGGGTTCCGTTGTGCTTGTCTACCAGTAGCTTCCGGCCATCAGCACTCCAGCAGAGGCTCAGCACATCCTGACCCAGGGGGCCCAGATCGCGCAGCGACCGGATAATCAACCTGGTGCTGCCCAGTTCCTCGAACTCCTGGGCCGGAGCAGAAGCGCAAAATGCGCTCAGCATGGCAAAGCCGGCCACTGCCAGCGGTCGGCGGAATAAACGGTGCAGTGTTGTCATAATGGCCTCCTGTGCGGTTGGCAACGCCGGGGCTGTCGCCGGATTGATTGCAGCAGCAGCGGCATGGCTGCCCTGGACCCGAAACCGGGACGAATGCTAAATGGTCTCGCCTTGCAAAGACGAGTACTTCAGCAGGGGAAAACCGGGATTCTTTTCGCAGAAGTAGCTCACCGCCCATTCATCCGGGAACAGCAGCACGTAGACCCCGGCGCTGTCCTGGGCCAGACGCACATTGCTGCCCAGATAGACATCCTGCAGGGAGGCAGGATCAAAATCCGGGGACAGCCAGCGCACCTGGGTGAAGGGCGCCGCCTCCAGCCGGACGCTGGCGGCGTACTCGGTTTCCAGACGATGCTGCACGACCTCGAACTGCAGCTGCCCGACGGCACCCAGCAACGCGGTCTTCTGGAGCGAATTATGCAGGTAAAAGACTTGAATCACACCTTCGTTCAGAAGCTGCTCCAGACCTTCCCGGAACTGCTTGTACTTGGACGGCGAGCCGTTGTGCAGGTAGGAGAAGACTTCCGGCGGAAAGCGGGGAATCTCGTTGTAGACCAGCTGCGGGACGTTGGTCAGGGTGTCGCCGATACGAAAATTCCCATGGCTGACCAAGCCCACGATGTCGCCGGGGTATGCCTCCTCCACGGATTCGCGTTCCTGCCCGAACAGCCGCTGCGGGTAAGACAGGCGCAACGGACGTCCGCCGCCGCGCGGATTAGGCACCGTCATGTCCTTGCGGAAAATTCCGGAGCAGACGCGCAGAAAAGACAGGCTGTCCCGGTGATTGGGGTCCATATTGGCCTGAATCTTGAACACGAAGCCCGAGAAATCCTCGCGCTCGGGTTGAATCAGCCCCAGGCTGGACTTCCGGGCTTGCGGGGGTATAGCATGTTCGACAAAGTAATTCAGCAAAAGTTGCACCCCGAAGTTGTTGATGCCGCTGCCGAAAAACACCGGCGTCAGTTCCCCTTGCCGGATTTTGTCATGATCGAAGCTCTCACCGGCCAGAGACAGCAGCTCGATCTGGGTCAGCCATTCCTGATGCAGGTCGGGATGCAGCAGCTCGCCGATGCGCGGATCAGTCGCGCCGGTGATGTGCTCCGCCGCCCGGGCACTGCCTTTGCCGCGGTTCGAAAACAGATGCAGTTCCTTCGCCAAACGGTCATAGACGCCCTTGAAATCCGGACCGTCACCCAGCGGCCAAGTCACCGGAAAACCGCCGATGCCCAGAACGCTTTCCAGCTCATCAAGCAGCTCCAGGGGATTTTTGGCCGGCCGGTCCAGCTTGTTCATGAAAGTGAAGATGGGGATGTTGCGCAAACGGCAGATTTCAAACAGCTTGCGAGTGCGCTCCTCGATCCCCTTGGCCGCATCAATGACCATGATCACGCTGTCTACCGCGGTCAGAACACGGTAGGTGTCTTCCGAAAAATCACGGTGCCCGGGGGTGTCCAGCAGATTGATGCAATAGTCACGGTAGGTGAACTGCAGCACGGTGGACGAAATCGAGATGCCGCGCTCCCGCTCGATATCCATCCAATCAGAGGTGGTGGTGCGCTGATTTTTCTTGGCCCGGACTGAGCCGGCCAGCTGCAAGGCCCCGCCGTACAGCAGCAGTTTTTCCGTCAGGGTGGTTTTCCCTGCGTCGGGATGTGAGATGATGGCGAAGGTCCGGCGGCGCGAGATTTGCTCAGTTAGTTCGGTCATAAAGTTATGGTTCTTCCGAGTCCCATTCCAGCCCGGTCAAGAGCCGGAAACGCTCCAGCAGGATCATGGTACGGTTGGCGGAGCGTTCCTGAAAACGCTGCTTGAGCATTCTCATTTCCGTTTCCAGGCGGTTGATTTCGATTTGCTGATGTTGTTGTGATTCTTCAAAACTTTGCTCCAGGAGCTCCCGCAATTCCTGCTTGCGCAGCTGCAGCTCCCAGTACAGCTCCGGCGCCTCAGTGGCCTTCTTGCCCGCAAAATTATCGGCTAGAAGCTGTATTTCCCGGCTTAAAATCCGGATGCGGCTCTCCATTTTTTGCACTGCCAGCAGGCGTTGATATTCCTGGGGATTGACATCCTTGATCCGTTCGATGGACAGGTATTTGTCAATCATCCGCTGCAGGAACAGCGCCGCTTCTGTGGGGTGTTCCAGGCAGAAGCGGTCCCATTCCTTAAGCAGATCAGGGGCGTATTCAAGATAGAACTGCTGTACTGCCTCGGGAGAGAGCTCGGGGTACTTCTGGATGATCTGCTGCCAGGCCTCCTGCTGCAGAGCCGCCACAGTCTCGATTGCCGGCTCAGCCTGGATTGCCGGCTCAGCCTGGATTGCCGGCTCAGCCTGGAGCAGCAGGCAGGACAGCAGCAGGGCCAGGATCGGCAAAAGGAGGTGGCGTGGTGTGCTCATAATTGTCCCTGGTGGTGGTGCTGACCGATGCGTCCGCCGGCGGTCGGCCGGCCGCAATTAGACTCCCGGCCTGGCGAGTCCGGCTCTGGCCATCCTGCTTTTGATGAACTCATAGCTGATGCGGGCGCTGGCCAAAGCGCCGATGTCACTGCTGTCCTGTTCGTAACTCATGGTACCGATGTCCGTGCTGGCGACGACTGCCAGCACGGCGTCGAAATCCAGCACTCCATGGCCCAGCTCGGTAATCCGGCCTGCTGCGGTCAGGTCCTTCAAATGCAGCAGCGGGATCATTGGCGCGTATTTGCGCAGATGCGGCACTACTGCTTCGCCGCCGGCATGAATCCAGGCGGTGTCGGCCTCATACAGTACCCCGGGGGTCTCTTCCAGCAGCCGTTCGAGGTAACTGCGCCCGCCGACCCGGGCGAATTCGTGACTGTGGGCATGGTAACAGATTTTACAGCCATGACCGGCGGCGACCTGAACCGCTTGCTGCAATTCCCGCAGGCAGCCGTCGCAGTCCTGCTTGATTTTATCGGGTCCGAAGCCGAGGGTCAGATACTGGCAGCCCAGGGCCTTGGCATACTGGTACACGTCGGCCTGGGGGTCCTGCAGTTTGGCGGCCGACTCGTAGATGCCGCAGGGCCGCAGCGAGAATTTCTGCAGGGTCGCGGCCAGCTCTGCCGGGTTAAGCCCGCCATAGTAAAAGGCCAGCTCGACACCGGTGAAGCCGATCTCTTGCAGCTGGGCCAGGGTGCCGCTGAAATCAGCCTTCAAGGCCTCGCGCACCGAATAGAGTTGAATTGCCAGATTGCAGTCAGTCATGGTCAGTCCTTTGCGGCAGGGATAAAAACCGTGGTGGTGGAATTACGGCACTGGATCGAGGTTCACGGTGGTGCCGCCGGCCGCCGACAAGAGCTCAGGGATGTCGGCGCAACCCAGTATGCCGGGGATCAGATAGGCCAGGGTGAAGAGCTTGGTTTTTTCCGGACTGTAGGACAGCGACTGCGGAGCCTGTTCCAGATACAAGTCGGTCGGCTTATCCTGCAGGGCGGCAAACAGCAGCGCCGTAACCGCGGTATCACGGTACCCGCCGGCCGCAATCGCGGCCTCGGGATACAGCTGCTGCACGGCCCATTCTGCCAGGCGGTAGTTCTCCACCCATTTGCCTTGCTGGACCTGACCCAGCCAGAGCAACGCCCGGGCGTAATTGCGGTTCTCAGTCCCGGGTCGGTTCTTCAGATCATTCTCACCGCAGGCAAAGACATCCAGAATCGCCAGACCCAGGCCGGACTCCGATGCCGCTCCCAGCACCTTGCTGCCTTCCAGCTCCTGCTTGCCATTCGGAGCGGAGAGCAGAACCCAGCCCTTGCCCGGCTGCGGAGGACGCAGCAGCAACGGCAGCAAGGTCCCGTCTGCAGCACTCAGAGTAAAACGGCGCCAGCACCCGGCCGCGGGTAATTCCTGCAGGCTGGGAGAGTACAGCGGGGACAGATGCAGCAGCGCGCTCAGGCGCTCCCGGCTGAAACGCCGCGTGGGTGCAACCTCGGCCTGGCGCCGGCGGCAGTATTCGGGGATAGTGCAGACCTTGGCCGGGCGCTGGCCTTTGGGGAAAACCATCAGGTCCTCTTCCGGCAGGGTCTGATATTCAGGCAATGACGTGACCGGTTTGCCCAGTCCCAGTCCCTTGAGGTGGAGATTGAACCACCCCAGCATCGCTTCCTGGACTTCCGGCCAGTAGCCGTGCGGTTGGTTGAAAATAAAGCAGCTGAGCTGGTCCGCTGCATCCAGGGCCCGGTAGACCTTCCTGGCTTCCGCCAGGCTGCGCAGCATCTGCGCCGGCGCGAAAGCCGGATTGCTGTCCAGCATGCCATTGCAGGGCATCAGCGCACGTGGTGCGACCAACGCCAGAATGCCGCCCTCCTCGGTGAAAGTCAGTCCGTTGGGCAACAGCTCGCAGATGCAGTTGGCGCACATCACATAGGATTCGAAGCTGCCCACGCTGACCACTGGCACCGCAGCCTTGATCCTGGTATCCATTGCTGCAACCCACATGGTCTGGTTGCCGCCGCCGCTGGCGCCGGTGGCGCCAATGCGCTGGGCATCGACATAAGGCAGGGAGCAGAGCAGATCAATGCCGCGCATATTGTCCACGATTTGTGCGCCCATCAGGCTTTCGCCGAACTGCAGCAGATTGCCGCCCAGAGTATGGCCGTGATATTCGAATTCGCCATGGACGCTGCAGCGTTCGCCGGAACCGAAGGCATCAACGCAGAGGCAGACATACCCGCTCAAGGCCAGCAAATGTCCGCGCTGCTGCACCCGTGCCGCCAGACGCCCTTGCTGCCAATGGCCGTGCATGTTGAGCACCGCCGGGAAAGGGCCCTCGCCATCGGGAATGTAGAGGTTGCCGGTGACATAAAAATCTTTGCGGCTCTGGTAGCAGATTTTCTCAATCCGGTAGCCGGGACAGCGGATTTCGCCGGTGATCTGCACGTCTAGCGGCAGAGTGTGATCGACCCGGCAGCCCAGCTGGGCCCAGATTTTGGCCCGCAGTGCCTCCGCATCCCAGTCCGAGGCCGTTGCCGGCAAGGCATTCTTCCGGAATGCTGCCGCAGCCTGCTGCCGCAGCAGCTGATCATAATAGAGCGTCAATCCCTCTTGCCAGACTGATGGTAATTGCATGCGAATCCCTTCTTTACTGCTGTTCGTGCTCTCAGAGAATCCTACTCTAGAGCCAGGCGCCAGACCTCGGCGCTGGCATCGGCCGGCATCCGCCAGTCCCCGCGCGGAGACAGTGCCACAGAACCGACTTTCGGACCGTCGGGCATGACGTTCCGCTTGAATTGCTGGCTGAAAAACCGGCGCAGGAAAGTAGCCAGGACGCGGTTAATTTCCTCGGGCGGGAAGATGCCGGCGAAAGCCTGGATGGCCAGGTCGCGCAACATCGCCGGTTCTTCGCCGTACTTGAAAAAATAGTACAGGAAGAAATCATGCAGCTCATAGCTGCCCAGGATGTCCTCGGTGTGCTGCGTGCCGGGCAGCAGTTCGGGTGACACCGGCGTCTTGATGATATCTTCCAGGATGCCGGCGAGCTTTGCTTCGGCACCGGCCGCCAGGTACTCTACCAGGGCCCGCACCAGCGTCTTGGGAATACCGGCGTTGACGGAGTAGTTGGCGATATGGTCGCCGTTGAAGGTGTTCCAGCCCAAGGCGATCTCAGACAGGTCGCCGGTGCCGATCACCAGCCCGCCCAAGTCGTTGGCCAGATCAAACAGAATCTGGGTGCGCTCCCGGGCCTGGCTGTTCTCGTAGGTGACATTGTGATCGTGCAAATCATGCCCGATGTCAGCCAGATGCTGCTCGACCGACTTGGTAATGCTGATGGTCCGCAATTCCACCCCCAGGGCCAGCGCCAGCGCGTCGGCGTTGGCGTGAGTGCGGCGGCTGGTGCCGAAGCCCGGCATGGTGACCGCGCAAATCGCAGAACGCTCCCGGCCCAGCAAATCACAGCAGCGCACGCAGACCAGCAATGCCAGGGTGGAGTCCAAGCCGCCGGAGAGGCCCACGACCAGGCGGCGGGCACCGCTGTGTTCCCAGCGCTTGGCTAAAGCCGAGGCTTGGATGGACAGGATTTCCTCGCAGCGGGCCTGCAGGTCGTCCTGCTGCCCGGGGATGAACGGATGGGGGTTCAGCTGGAAATACCGCCAGTCCGGCGCCTCCGGGACGGCTTCCAGGTCAACCACCCGGGCGGGTGTGTACGGACAGTCGTTGATGCTGGTCCAGGCTTGGCGAGTGATTTCCAGCCAGGACGGCTTGATGTCCGCATAGATCACCTGGCTGCCGCGCTGGAAACGGCAGCTCTCCGCGAGCATCTTGCCGTTGCAGGCGATCAGCGAATGGCCGGAGAAGAGCAGGTCACTGGTCGATTCCTGGACCCCGGCCCCCGAGAGCAGGTAGGCGCAGGCCAGGCGGTAGCTCTGCATCTGCACTATGCGCCGGCGGGTATCAGCCTTGCCGACCTGCTCCGGCCCGGCGTAGAGATTGCAGATGATCTGGGCGCCGTTCAGAGCATATTGGCAGGACGGCGGATGGACCGCCCAGAGGTCCTCGCAGATCTCCAGCGCGAAGCGGAAATCCGTCCCGGCCTGCAGGACGATGTCATTGCCGAACGGCAGGGCCTGGGAATCCCAGAGGACCGTCTGCCCGTCGTATTCCCGGCAGGAGCGGAACTGCCGCTTCTCGTAGAATTCCCGATAGGAGGGCAGGTAGGTCTTGCCGATTACTGCCCGCAGACGCCCGTTCTGGATCACCGCGGCGGCATTGAACAGCCGGCTGCCGATTTTCCAGGGCAGCCCGAGCAGCAGGATGGCGGTGCTGCCCGCCGTGGCGGCGATAACCGTGCGCAGACTATTTTCTGCCGCTCTGAGCAGCACTCCGTGTTCAAACAGATCACCACAGGTATAGCCGGTCACGGCCAGCTCCGGCGTGACCATCAGGCAGGCGCCATTGGCCTTTGCCTGCTCAAACAAGGTGATGATCTGCTGGGCATTGTAGGTCGGATTGCCGACCTGCAGATCCGGACCAATCGCGGCTAGACGATAAATGTGGTGCATTAATTGACTTCCTTGGACAACTGCAAAAACCCTGCGCCATAATGTAATGGCTTTTTCGAGTTTTTCACTTTGCCGGAAGTGAAGTATGGCTATTTATCCGCTCAGAGAAGCAACTAGGCCGAGCTCAGCACTGATCAAAGACCCGCACATAGTCCACTTCAAAATATTCCGGCAGGACGATTGCCTGGAGGCGCGGGTCGGGTACGGGAGGATTGCGCCGGTAGCCCATGCATTCGGTCGACACGAGGATGAACTGCTCCACGTCGGAGACCGCAGCAGTCTCCCGGTGGACGATTTGGTCATCGGCATAAAAGACATATCCGTTCCGGCTCCAGTCCACTGCAAAACGATGCCAGTCTCCGGGCGTCTCCCCGAGGATGAACCGGGCGTGTCCGGGGTTGGTGCAGTCGTGGCCGTAGCCGTTCCAGATATTCCCGCAACGGATTTCCCGGCGCGTCGCGAACTCCTGGCTCTCCATAATATCACATTCCACCCCGCACTGCCTGGGGTCAGGATGCGCGCCGATGGCGGGCGACTGCAGCCAGAATGCAGTCCACCAGCCGGCTTGGCGGTTTAGGCGGCAGCGGATTTCATAAAAGCCGTACTTGTGCAGGAATTTGGGCTTCTGGAAGCGTCCGAAGGGCCAGAATGCTCCGGTGTCTTTGGGGAGGTCATATGTCAGCGAGGCGGTCTGCAGGTGCGGTGAGCAATACTGGTCGCCTTTTTTGACCACGTGCAGCTGCAGGTGGCTCTGCCCGTCCAGCACTACTCCTTCTGTGGTGAAGGCCGGGAACGGCTGGCCCCAGAAATTCAGCCGGAAGCCCCACTTGCTGGTGTCCAGCTCGGTGCCGTCGAATTCATCATTCCAGATCAGGCGCCAGTTTTTGTCTGCTGGCAGACGGCTGGGCTCATGCCCGGATAGGATATAATCTTGCATCATCTTGTGGTTTCCTGATTGAAGGTGCTGCGCAGTAACGGCTCTGCTCCAGCTGTCCTATGCCGTCAGGCTGTACTCATGTTGGCATCAGGAGCAGCCGGGAGGGAATCGCGCGGCATGTTGCCGCAGGGGGGGCAGAAGCCGAAAATCAGACCTGCGGCCCCTATGCTCTACCGGCGATTACGTAACCCTTTAAGATATTGCGCATTTATTTAATGTCAAGCTGGAAAAATTCCCCGCCAGGGCTGCCGAGACTGGGAAATGTCAACGCACGCGCTTGGTGCCGTTAAGGCTGCAAATTGCCAGGTGTGCGTTTACTCTTGCGACTGAACCATTGTGCGTTCCCTTCTGTCATTCACCTTACTTCTGTCAGTCACCTTACTTCTGTCAGTCCCCTTCACTTCTGTCAGTCATCTTCACTTCTGTCAGTCATCTTCACTTCTGTCAGTCATCTTCACTTCTGTCAGTCATCTTCACTTCTGTCAGTCATCTTCACTTCTGTCATTGCGCGTTTACCCTTGCGACTGAGCCCGTGCGCGTTAAATGCTGCAAATTGCTAGGAGTGCGTTAACTCCTGCAAGTCAACTTAACTTCTGCCCGTGCGCGTTAACTCCTGCAAGTCCCCTTCACTTCTGCCATTGCGCGTTTACTCTTGCGACTGAGCTTGTGTGCGTTAACTATTTCCAGGCACCTTTTCAGGCTGGCAAAGCAGTCGCGGCTCCGGACACTGTCGGGCACGAATATGCGCAGGTGGAATTCCGGCCGGGTGTGAAAGGTTGGCCTTTTTCAGGAAAAAACAGGAAACATAGTGGATTGTTTAGTAAACTGCGCCATTCTGGTTGACAGCAGCCCCGACAGGAGGTAAATTTTCCTGCGTCCATTAAGGTGGGCTCTCAGCCCACCCAACCAAGGGGGCCTCCGTCCCTTATTTGGACGCGCGCGCGAGAGAGCCTGCAGCAGATCCGGCCCTGCCGCAGGGAGTGTGCCGGGGAAAGCCTGCCACGCCTCCTGTCCTGCGCCGGTGGTTGTGCCGGAGGAGCTCTGCAGCGCCATCCTGTCCTGCGCCGGTGGTTTTGCCGGGGGGAGGTCTGCAGCGCCATCCTGTCCTGCCGCCGGTGGTTTTGCCGGGGACAGCCTGCCACGCCTCCTGTCCTGCGCCGGTGGTTTTGCCGGGGGGAGGTCTGCAGCGCCATCCTGTCCTGCCGCCGGTGGTTTTGCCGGGGGAGGCTGCAGCGCCATCCTGTCCTGCGCCGGTGGTTGTGCCGGAGGAGCTCTGCCACGCCTCCTGTCCTGCGCCGGTGGTTTTGCCGCGGCTAGGTTCGCAGTGCGCCATCCTGTCCTGCGCCGGTGGTTTTGCCGGGAGGACAGCCTGCCACGCCTTCTGTCCTGCGCCGGTGGTTGTGCCGGGGGGACAGCCTGCCACGCCTCCTGTCCTGCGCCGGTGGTTATGCCGCAGGGACAGCCTGCCAGCCCCCTGTCCTGTGCTGGTGGTTATGCCGCGGGGACAGCCTGCCACGCCGTCCGTCCCTGTTCCGGGGAGGGGATGGCGCGGGGGGGGGAGGTCAAGAACGGTTCCCCTCCGGCACAAGATTTCCTGCGGCTGGGCAGCGAAGTTCCTTTCCGGGCTGGCATCATTTTCGGCCCCAGGGTACGGATGCGCCCTGGTGCGATGGTCGCTGCCTCGTCCCATTCGCATCATTTTCGGCATCAGCGTGCGGATGCGCTTTTCTGGTCTGGCCGGGAAATGATTGGCAGGGCTGGTGGCTGAGCTTCTGCCCTCCGCGGAGCTGTCAGGTTGAGGGCGAGACGCTGCAAGTGTTTTGTGGTCCTAAACTCCAAAGAAAATAAGATGGAATTACTGCACACTGAGGTTGACTTGAAGATTTGGCGGATCATCACCCCGGATGCGCATGTCCCGGCCCGGGTGGTACGTTACCTGATGGGTTCAATCGGTTATGAGATGTACCGTGCTGCGGTGCAGGACCACGCCTACTGGCGCTTGTACTATCGGGAAGCGTTGGCCGGACACTCAGTGCCGGGTGTCATAGACCATCTGTATCTGGCGGAAATCGATGGACAATTCGCGGCCCGGCTGTGGTTCGCCTACAGCACCCGCACTGGACGGGGAAATTTCGGCAATGTCTTCACTGAACCGGAATTCCGCCGCCGCGGACTGATGAACACCTTGTTGCAATACTGTGTGGAGGATTTTCAGGCCTCACCGGCCCGGATGCTATGCTGCAGCAGCGGCAGTAAGTACGCGGTGAAGAGTTACTGCCGGCAGGGATTCAAATTGATTTTCCCTGGCGAGACCGGCCCCCTGTGCTTGAGCAAGAGCGATTTTTACCGCGAAGCGGCAGAGGCTTATGGCAGTCTGGAGCCGCTGACCCTGCGCCCGGGAGTCCTGGCAGATCAGTTCGAATGTGATAAATTCCTGTTCTATTTGCCGGAAATGTACGGTCAGGAGTTCAACCGGCGAACCGGTCCGGCCGCCCGCATCAGCGACTACCGGACTGCCTTCCAGGAAGTGATCTCCGGCAATGCAGTGCTGCAGGTGGCCGAGACCAGCAGAGGCGATATCGCTGGTTACGCCTTCGCAGTGAGGGAGTACAACCAGAACTGCATGGATTATGTCATCCATCCCAAAGCCGACAACGCCGACGCTGCTGCATTGCTGCGCAGCACCGCAGCAGAATTTTCCCGGCAGTTCCAGTGCCAGCCATTGCTGTATGTCAAGGCTGGCATCCAGGCGCGCGAGGCACTGGCCCAGGACGCCGGCATGGTCAACGTTGGCGGCGTACCGGGCGAATGCACGGTTTACCGCCTGCCCTGATGCTGCGGCAGCTGACCCTGCGCCTCAGCCAGCCGGCAGGCGCGCAGGCATCTTAGGCTTAGGCGTGACGGATATTCGTGTGGTTGGAAATCTCATGGTTGCAGGTGCACAAATCATCAATATTTAGTTCGTGGATATTGTGATGGCCGGTGAGCTTGGCAAACAAAATCAGTTCCTGGGTGCTGACCCGCAAGAAGTTGCTGAGACGCTGCGCGGCCTGTTCAATATCGAGACAGGACTGTGCATCAGGATGCTGGGCGGTGATCCCCAGCGGGCAGTTCCCGGTCTGGCAGAGACGGTCCTGCTGGCAGCCCATGGCCAGTAAGGCCGCAGTGCCGATGCCAACCGCATCCGCACCCAGCGCCAGCGCCTTGGCAAAATCGGGGGAGATACGCAAACCGCCAGTGACGATCAGCGAGACCTGCGAAGCGTGGTTGCTGTCCAGGAACTGCCGCGCCCGCGACAAGGCGAACAACGTGGGCACCGAGGTCGCCATTTGGATGAACTTGGGCGCAAAATCGGTGCCGCCCGGGCGACCGTCCAGAGTGATGAAATCAGGACCGCCGGCCAAAGCGAAATCGAGGTCTTTTTCCACCTGCCCGGCCGCAATTTTAACCCCGATGGGCCGGCCATTGGAAGCCTCGCGCAACCAGTCGATCTTGGCTTTCAGTTCGGCGCGGCTGTGAATGTCCGGGTAGCGTGAAGGGCTGATGATGTCTTTCCCGACCGGAAAACCACGGATCGCGCTGACTTCTGCTGTGACTTTATGACCAGGCAGGTGGCTGCCCAGACCCGGACGGCTGGATTGACCAAATTGAAGCTCGATGGCATCGACCTTCAGCAGATTCTCCTGAGTCACGCTGTATTGATTCGGCACATACTCGAAGATATATTTGTGGGAGGCACTGAAGCTCTCCGGCAGAATCCCCCCCTCCCCTGAGCCTACGGCAGTGCCGGCCTGGGCGCTGCCCTTGGCCAAGGCGATGGTGGCTTCCCGGGACAGGCAGCCGAAGGACATGTGGCTGATCAGGATCGGTGTATCGATGACTAGCGGCTGCTTGGCCTTGGGACCGATTATGGTCTGGGTCACGACCCTGTCTTCATTGGGCAACGGCAGGCAGTCCAGCTGCTTGCCCAAAATCAGGATGTCATCCCAGGATATTACCGGCTGCCGGCAGCGCATCGATGCATGGATTGACTGCCCGGTCGCGGCAATGGTGTGGATGTCCTGCATCCACTGTTCCACTTCGTCGCGATCATGCCGGTGCAGACTGGCTTCCAGGGGCGACAGAACGGCCGGAGCAGCAGCAGCAGCAGCGGCGGCGGCGCGCCCTTCCTGGACCGCAGCCTTGTCCACCAGCAGGAAATTGCTCTTGCTGGCACCGCATTCCGGGCAGGTCCAGTTGGCAGGCAGATGCTCAAAAGGCATCCCGCGGTCATGATCATTGAAGACAAACTGGCAGACTTGACAATTGTAAATGGACATATCCTTCTCTCCTTGCCGTACCAAAAATTTGCCCTTAGGATTTCACTGGTCTGCGCTCCAGAAGGCCGCGAATGCCGCAGCCAGGGAATCCACATCCCGGCGGCCTGCAGTCTCCCGGCAACTGTGCATGGCCCAGATGGGGATGCCCAGATCAACCGCCGGTATGCCCAGATGGGCTGAACAGGTCGGCCCGATGGTGGAACCGCAGGGTTTGTCGGACCTGCCGGTGAAGAACTGCACCGCGATGCCGGCCTGCCGGCAGAGCCGCAGCAGCCGGCCCTGGCTGATGGCGTTGCTGGCATAGCGCAGAGAGGCGTGGCTCTTCAGCACAATGCCGCGGTTGAGGACCGGGCTGTAGGCGGGATCGTGGGCTTCGGAATAAGAGGGATGCAGCGCATGGGCGGCATCAGCCGAGAGCATCCAGGAGACCGACAAATGGCGCAGCAGATTCTCTTCGCTTTGCGGTTCACCCGGGGCCAGGCGCCAGAGGATGTCACGCAGGAAGGCCGAGTTGGCACCCTGGGCGGAAACGCTGCCGACTTCCTCATTGTCGGCCAGAAACAGCACCTGAGTGGCCTCGCTGGGGGGCGCGGCGAGCAAGGCGCACAAGGCCGCCTGGCAGCTGGCCAGGTTGTCCAGCCGCGGGGCCGAGAGCAGGTCGCCCTGGAGGCCGACCCATTGCGGTGCTTCGTTCGCATACAGATACAGCTCATCGCTGAGCTCAGCCAGGCTCGCGGGTGCCTTACGGTCTAGCAGTGCCTGGAGCAAGTCCTCGAGTTTGCAGTCGCCGCAGAGAGCTGCCAGATGCTGCTGCCGGTTGTAGGCGAAGCCCTCATTGATACTGGGGTTGAAATGGATGGCCAGGTTTGGGATCACGGCTACGGCCTGGCGGCTATCTACCAGATACGGTCGGTCGCTGGCGCGGTCCAGTGCCCAGATACGTCCGGCGATGCCCAGGGGGCGGTCGAGCCAGGTGCTGTCAATGCCGCTGCCGTAGACCTCGACCGGGATGCGCAGCG
>JAAYYJ010000228.1 GCA_012515455.1 Oligosphaeraceae bacterium | reverse complement strand
GGGGATCAGGCCGTACTCAGTCTGGAATTGCAATGCAATAGCGAGCCGCTCTCCCGGGTCAGCGCACCCGTCACTGGCGAAAAGGCAGAATATGGGCTGGCTCTCGCAGACCTGACCCCGAATCTGAATTACCAGCTCAAATGCGAATTGCAGTACCGGGAACGGACCTATACCGGCATGGGTTCTTTTTTGTTAATGGCTTACTAATCAGTAGTTGCTAATTGTCAGCTCAACTAGGAGGCATCACTATGCAGCAGAAATTGATTTCATCCCACCGCCCCGCCGCGGCTGTTCCTGGCACCCTGTGCTGCCATCGCACCGGTGTTTTTTTTACCCTAATTGAGCTGCTGGTGGTGATCGCCATCATCGCTGTGCTCGCCTCCATGCTCCTGCCCGCGCTCAGCAAGGCCCGGGCCAAGGCTGCCCGCATCAACTGCTCCAACAACATCGCCCAAGTGGCCAAGGCCGCCATTATGTACGCGCAGGATAACGCTGATTATTTCCCCACCTACTGGGAAGGCGGCGGGGGGTATGTCACGGGCTGCAAATCCTGGAGCTGGGAGTCGCAGGAGAAGGGCTTCCTGGGGCCGTATCTGATGGTGCCTACGCCAAATGTGAACATGCCTATCGGCGGGGCCATCGTCAGCGGCGGCATCCTGACCCGCAGCCGCCTGGCCTGCCCGTCGCGTGGGGAGACGGATTTCCGGACGTATGCGGATGCTGCCGGGCGCTGTTTCGGCTACTCCTGGAACTGGCGTGCACAGGGTTATTATACCGGCCGGGTGCAGATTCCCGCCAATACCTGCCTGTTCGGAGAGGGCACCAAAGCCCCTTATATCACTTACACAGTCACCGATTCCTCTGCTCCGCACATCCTGCCCCATGAGGCCTCGGAGAGCTTCGCCTTTATGGACGGACATGTGCGCTGCCTGCCACTGGTACGCATCCCCTGCACGACCAGAAACTACACCGCTATCTGGGGGGCCGCGCACCGCTGTTCCTTCTGGATTCCCTCGGCCCGGGACAGCTCACCGTCCAGCTGGTCTCCGAACTGGGAATAAACAGTACCAGTTGCATCTTCTGGGCTTGCATCAGCCCAAAAATCAATTACTGTATTCGCAGTCTGCCGGCTGCTGCAGCCGGCAGCTTTTTAGCCGTAAATTCAGGAGTACAGATGTTTTATTTACAGATGCTTCCCTACCAAGTGCGCGAAGCGATTACCCAGAACTGCCCGGTGGTACTGCCGCTGGGAGTGCTCGAATACCACGCCGAGCATCTGCCTCTGGGCGTGGATTCCTTCGTCTGCACGGAAATCATCCAGCGGGTGGAACGCACCCACGCCAAGCAGATGGTGGTGCTCCCGCCATTCTACTACGGTGCGGCCTCGCTGGCAGTGGCGACCCCGGAGGCGCATGGCACCGTCCAGGTCGAGGCGAAAAAACTCATCCCGGTGGCTGAGGATATCTTCCACAGCCTGTTGCGGGTGGGATTCCGCAATATCCATGCCTTTATCGCCCACCAGACGGAGGAGTTCGCACAAGGCATGCCCACCGATCTGGCTTTCCACTTCGCCGCCCGGCAGACAATCTTCAACTGGCTGGAGAAGGAAAGTGGCGAAGGCTGGTGGGGGACCGAGAAGTTCAGCGCGTATTACTCTGGCCAGAATAACCCCTTCGCCTGGATCCAAATCCACCCGGTGCGCTGCGGTGAAGACAGCAGACAGCTGTTCCCGGGAGATCACGCCGGCAAACTGGAGACCTCCGAGACCATGGCGATCTACCCCGACAGCGTAGAACTGGACCGCGTCGACGGCTCCCTCTGGTACGCCCGGGCCGGCCGCGAAGCGACCCCGGAATACGGCGAAGCCGCACTGCAGGCCGCGGCCCAGGACATGACCAAAATGCTGTTCCCCCCCAGCACCCCGCAGAAGAACTGAACAGCCTATGCTGCAGAAAATCGAGATCGTTATTTTTGTCGATGCACTGGGCTGGGAGATTGCCCAGGAACACTCCTTTCTGCAGCAGGAACTGCCTTCGCGTCAGCGCATTGAGATGCAGTTCGGATATTCCTGCACCGCGTTGCCGACCATCCTCAGCGGCTGCCGGCCCAATCAGCACGGCCATCTCTGCCTGTTCTATTACGATCCGGCGAACTCGCCGTTCAAGGCGCTGCGCTACCTGCACTGGCTGCTCCGCCCGCGCTCATTCTGGAACCGCGGGCGAGTCAGAAATATCCTGTCCAGGATTTTCCGGCGCCTCTACCGTTACGATGGCTATTTCCAGTTGTATCAGATGCCGCTGGACCGAATCGGGCTGATGAATTATTGCGAAAAGCAGGACATCTTCGCGCCTAAGGGACTCTCACCGGTGCCGAACCTGCAGGATTTCCTGCTCCAGTCCAGGCTGAAGTACCACTTCTCCGACTGGCAGGCCAGCGAGAAGGAGAATCTCGCCGCCGCTGCCGCCGCCATCCGGTCCGAAGAAGCGGATTTCCTCTTCGTCTATCTGGCGGGGCTGGATGCGTTGCTGCATGAGAAAGTCGGTGAACCCGAGCCCATCCGGGAAAAACTGCAGTTCTATGAACAACAGATCCGGCAGCTGCTGCAGCTGGCCCAGGAACATGCCCGCAATTTCTCCTTGACGGTGATCTCCGATCACGGCATGACCCCGCTACGGGGCACTGCCGACATCAAGGGCGCGGTCGAGGCCCTAGGGCTGCGTTTCGGGGTCGATTACGCCGCCTGTTATGATGCCACCCTGTTCCGGGCCTATTTCCTCAAGCCGGAGACGCGGGAAATTATTATGAACCGCGTGACCGACCAGAGCTTCCCCGGACACTGGCTGAGCCGGGAGGAAAAACAACGCTACGGCATCGCTAACAGCAGCGGACAGCCGAATTACGGCGATGAGATTTTCCTCCTCGATCCGGGGGTGCAGATTGTGCCTTCGGACATGAGCAGCAAGCCCTTGCCGGGGATGCACGGCTTCGCCCCCGAGGATCAGGATTCGGCCGCGGTCTTGCTGTCCACTGGACCGGTGCCAGAGGACATCCGGGAGGTTGCCGACCTGTTCTCGTTCATGAAGGCCCGCATCGTTGCGCTCGATGAGCTGCATTGGCGCAGCGGTCCGGCATAATCGCCCACCGGGTGGCGGAGCGGGCTGCCGCAGTTTAACTCGCAAAATCCCGCAGCACCGCCAGGCATTCCGGGCTGTAGATATTCGTCTTAGTGAATATATATGCCTCAGTGACCGCCTTTTCCCGCAGCAGCATGAAGCGCTCGCGCAATTGCCCGGGGCTGAGTTCGCCCATAGAACTGGCCAGCCCGATGCCGGAACAGAAGCGCGCCCGGCTGTCCTGCAGCAGGCGCAGGTGGTCTTCGAGATTCTGCCGGAAATATTCCCCCTGGGTATGATAATTCATGGTCACGACCGCATCCACCAGACCGGCCTCAGCCCACTCCACCCAATCCTGCCCCTCGGTTACCGCCGGACCCAGACCCCAGACCGGCGGAACCGGTATGTCCGGGCTGTTCAGATAATTCGAGCGGGCGGCAATGGATAGCTCCAGGCCGTATTGCGCTGTCACTTCGCGCACCGCCGCCACCGCCGCCCGGACATTGGCATTAAGCCATGCCAATTCCTTGTATCGGCAGGCCGGTTCGCAGCGTTGCGCCGCAGTGGGAACCGCATAACCGAAATATTTCCGTCGTAGGGCACAGCACCCTTCGCATTCGCAGGGAAAGTCGAGCGACAGCAGGCTGTTGGCGCTGCGGATGAAATCCAGCTGCACGCCGCAGAGCTGGCCAGCATAACCCTCCGCCACTCTCGCCGCC
>JAAYYJ010000227.1 GCA_012515455.1 Oligosphaeraceae bacterium | reverse complement strand
TTGCAACCATGTTCCCGGACAACTGCTTCCCAGTAAAGGCCAACGAATCCCAGCCGCGAGAGCTGGTGAGGTCTGGTCTCAGAACCCGCATTGCAGCTGGGTTTCCACCATGTGCCCGGACAACTGTCTCTCGGTACAGGGCAACGAATCCCAGCCGCGAGAGCTGGTGAGGTCTGGTCTCAGAACCAGCATTGCAGCTGGGTTGCAACCATGTTCCCGGACAACTGCTTCCCAGTAAAGGCCAACGAATCCCAGCCGCGGGAGCTGGTGAAATCTGGTCTCAGAATCCGCATTGCAACTGGGTTTCCACCATGTTCCCGGACAACTGCCTCCCGGTACAGGGCAACGAATCCCAGCCGCGGGAGCTGGTGAGGTCTGGTCCCAGAATCCGCATTGCAGCTGGCTACCCTCCCTCGCCTGCAGTGGGGCAACTATTATCTCTCATTCCGGCGCAAACCACATCATTTCGAGCCCAACCGGAAACGGCACCACTTCGGCGACAATCGATCACCAATCTCTGCACCTTTACCTTGATTTAACTGCCCATGCCTGACTCCCTGGAATACATTCTGGCGCCTATGGCAGGATATACCGACCTGCCCTTCCGGTACGCCTGCCGCAAATACGGCCTGCATTATGCTTGTACGGCCTTGATCGATGCCGGAGCGCTGGTGCACGGCAACCGTGAGAACGACAGCATCCTGGCCCGGGGCGCCGATGAGCCGTATCTGGCCGTGCAGCTGCTCGGTAGCATCCCAGCCGATCTGCAACAAGCCGTGGCCATGCTCGATAAAATGGATTTCGAAGCCGTGGATTTCAATATGGGCTGCCCGGTCCGGAAGGTCTCCCGGCGCGGGGCGGGGGCAGCACTGCTGCAGGACCTGGACCATGCATTGGAGTGTCTGCGCATTTTGCGCCAAGGCACGCGGAAACCACTGAGCGTCAAGACCAGGATCATATCTGAAGTGGACCCTGAGCCCACGGTGCGTTTCTGCCTGGCCCTGCAATCCTGCGGCATCGACAGCCTGACTCTGCACGGCCGGCTGGCGGAGAGAATATATTCCGGACCGGTTGCGGGCGACATCATCCGGGCGGTGCGCGCCGCGCTGTCGATACCGGTCTGCGCCAACGGCGGCATCTTCTCGCGCCAGGACGCTGTGGCGCTGGCGCAAGCCACGGGCTGCACCCGCCTGATGGTCGCGCGTGGCGCTATCGGCAACCCCTGGCTGTTCCGTTCGCTATGCCAGGGGCAGGACGCTGCTCCGCCCACGCATGCGGATGTTTGTGCTCAGCTCTACGAGCATGTGGAGCAGCTGCGTGCTTTCTATGGCCCGGAGCGGAGCATGATCCTGGCCCGCAAAACCATCCTCAGTTACCTGGTCGGGCGCGGCTACCGCCGCAGCCTGCGGGCCCAGGCCACGAGTATCAGCAGCTGGGAGGAATTCCGGCGGTTCTTCCGTTGCGTGGTCAGCGAAGGACCGCTTTCTCCAGCCAAGAATATCAGCTTGGGCGAATAATCCGCACGGATTAGCGGCGCGGTTGCGGTTGCGGTTGCTGTTGGTCTGCTGGCTGGCTATCCATCAGCAGATTCTGCCATTGGCGCGAGAGTTCGAGCATCTGCGTTACGCCCGGGACGTCAGGGTTTACTCTATGCGCCCAGGCGAAGTGTTCCGCAGCCTGCGCGTACTGTTTTCTGC
>JAAYYJ010000226.1 GCA_012515455.1 Oligosphaeraceae bacterium | reverse complement strand
GGTTCAGGTAGTCGAGGTTGCGGGCCAGGATTTTCTGGGCCGTCTCCCGGGCGGTGTTGTTGTCTGGCAGATGCAGCACCTCGCGGATGCCCTCGAGGGTGAGGTATTTGCCGGAATACGGGTACTGGGTGATGGAGAAGTCCATGTCCAGGCCCTTGAAGCAGTCCGCGACCGCGGTCCACAGGGCGATATCGGCTTTGACCCGGTCGTCACCATAGAGCCGGCGGGTCTCGGCATCGCGCTTGCTCCAGAGGGCCGGGTCATTCGCTCCGCCGGAATCAACCGTATGGTGATTGAAGAAGCTGAAACCCGAGGCACGGAAGAAATCCGCATAGCGGCGGTTGATTTCCTGGTGCCAGTCGAGGTGTCCCCAGGTCGCGATATGGCGGCGGTTGAAAAGCAGCAGGTCTTTGAAGCGCGGATCGGCGGCATCTTCCGGGTTGTCCGCTTCGGCCACGGAGATGAAGTTCCCGACCCGGCCGGCCAGGATGCCGTTGGCACGGGCGAAGTCGGTGACCTGCTTCAAGCGGGCGGCCAGGACCGCGTCGAAATGCGGACTTTTGGCGTTGAGACGCCGTATGTTGGAGTACTGCGGGATATAGGGCAGCTGGGAGATGGCGTTGATTTTGTGTCGCAGAGCCCATTTCAGCGCGGCCTTCATATTAGCCAGGAATTCTTCCGGGTCCCGTCGTGACGGTGAGCCCAGGGGATTGAACTGCAGTCCGCAACGGCGGGTAGCGAAATCCGGCCAGTCGGCTACCGTGGCCGGGTGGATGACTGCCTGGCCGTTGTCATTCTGGATGAGGGAACGCAGGGTTACTACGGCATACAGCAGCCCGAGATCGCTTTTGCCGGACAGGATCAGGCGGTGGTCGCCCGGCGTCAAGGTGTATGCTTGGGCAAAACGGCTGTCGCCGTTGTCGGGTACCATCGCCGCGGCGGCGCTGCTGTCGTCCCAGGTGGCCAGGATGATATTGTAGGCATCAGTCGCCGGTTCAGGGGCGTTGCTGACCGTCACCTGCAGGCCGAGTTCGCTGATGCGGGAGGATAATTCCTCAATCATCGCGGCCCGATACCGTGCTGTCGCCATGCCGCTGATGACCAGCTTCGTCAGTGTCTGCGGCCGGGCAAGAGAGAGATGCTTGGGGATTGGCAGTAATTCGATGTTGCGTTCCTGCAGAGCGGACCAGTTCTGCTGCAGCTCGGCGGTCTCGTCGGCAAATCCGGAAATCGCGGCCGCGGCTAGGCTCAGTAAGAAGATACTTACGGTCATCGTTTTTCCTCTGTGGTAAGAAGTATCCGGAGAGGGGGATTCGGACTGCAGTATCTTCTACCGGGTTGCTGCCTGCAAGCCGGCGAGTCGAATGCTGCTTCATTCTGGGCTTTAATATCGCGTGACGGCATGGCAATTCCGGATATAAAGAATCAGTGCGGTGGATTCATGGTCTCGAGGGATGCAGCAGTAATAGTGGCGGGGCTTTCGCGGGAGCTGAACAGTGTCGCGTGACTGTCCCGAAGAAAGAGAAAATCAGCTCTTCCCCCGGGGGGGCGTTGTATCCCGACCGCGGTCGTGCCAGCACTGGTAGTCCTGCATTGCCTGAATATACGTCGGTGTGCGGACCGGCCCCTGCAACAGCGGGTCTTGCACAGACTCCATCCAGGTCCATAACTTATTATCCAGGTCCTGCTGAATGCCGGCATATTCGGGTTTCCCAGAGACGTTCACGAATTCATTGGGGTCATTTTCCAGATCGTACAATTCCAGCAACGGTATTACCCGTTTGTTCTGCATATCTTCCATGCGCACCGGCACACGGTGAAAATCAGTGGCGTTGTCGAAGTGCCGGATCAGCTTATAGCGACTGGTACGGACATACCGGGCCTGAGTCTTGTGATACAGCCCGTAGACGGCATCACGGACGGGGGAGTAGGCAGCTGCAGTACCCCGCAGCGCAGCGGCAAAACTGTGCCCCTGTATTTCGTCTGGGACGGCAATGCCGGCCAGTTCAAGAATAGTGGGCAGGTAATCCACATTGCTCAGCAGCAGCTCGCACTTTTGCCCGGCGGAGAGTCCCAGAGCGGGCGCACGCATCAGCAATGCGATGGCGATGCCGGGGTCGTAGAGGTGCCATTTCGCCCGTGGCATCTCGATGCCGTGGTCGGTGGTGAATATCAGCAGGGTGTTCTCTTCCAGGCCGGTCTGCTGCAGCGTTCGGAGAATTTTGCCCATTGCGTGGTCTACTTGTCGGAGTGAGCCTTGGAATCCGGCCATTGCCTCGCGGGTCGCGGGGGTATCGGCGAGGTATGGTGGGATTTCCAGACCTTTATCCTGATCCGGGGCTGTGCCATTACGGTCGAAGGGGGTATGCGTCTCGACGAAGCCGACCTGGGCATAGAACGGCTGGTCAGACTCCTGCTGCTGCTCCAGGAATGCACATACGCCCTCGGATACCTCCTTGGCGGTATTCGGGGTTGGTGCAGTATAGTCGAAGGCCAGGCGTCCGAGCTCATTTTTCTGCACCTCGTGCTGTACTCCCCACAGCGAGGTGCGGTATCCTGCATGGCGGAAAATTTCGCTGGCGTGTCTGACCTGGTCATTGATCCGCCAGCCGAAGCCGACCAGGTCGAGCAGACCGTTGCTCTGGGGGTACAGCCCGGTCAGCTGTGTGGCACGGCTGGCCGAGCAGATTGGCGCGGTGCAGAAGTAGTTGTTGAACTGCACGCCTTCGGCGGAGAGTTGATCAATCGCGGGTGTCTGTACGGTCGGGTGATTATAGCAGCCGAAGTGACGGCCTGAATCGTGGGTGGTTACCTGCAGGATATTCAATCGACGACTCATATCTTATTCCCATCGTATAGCTTAAATAACGCTCGATGTCTAAACGCCAAATATATTTCCGTTACGGCCTATTGCAACCTAAAAGTCGGCAAATAGTCGCACGAAACATCTGAATCATCGCTTTGGCTCGAATTTCCCCCCCCTGTCAACGATTTGTATCCCGCTTCTGGCGGGAGGGAATGCTCGACGGGTCGAATTTCGTACATTGCTCAGATGTTGGATTTTCCATTCCAATTTTTGTTCTGGGGTAGCGAAAATACTTGGCGGTGTTATTGTAAAGCCCATTCGAGGTCTTGTAATTAAGCTTTACTGTCACAGGCGGAGTCGTAAATCATGTCCGGTGGAGTTCTGGTTCCTCAGTACGGTCTTTGCGGGAATATTACACTTTAGCTTGAAAGACAAACAAATCCGGGGAACATCATGCGTGTGAATCTTATTTTAGGGTTGTGCTTGTCAGTGGTGGTTTTTGCCGCGGAGCTGGAATTCCGCCCTACTTTTGAGAGCTGCGGGGTATATTTCCGTACTTCCTCGCTGCGCTCCTGCCAGATTTCCTACCGGGAAAAGGGCAGCGAGACCTGGCTGCCGGCCTTCGAACCGGTCTTTGACCGGAATTATGATGCCTGCTACCGCAGCAGCATCGTGGACTTGCGGGAAAATACTGAGTACGAGGTGCGGGCCGAAGGTGCCCGCATCGAGCCGGTCAGCGGTAGTTTCCGAACCTGGGCGAACGAGGTCCCAATTGCCCGCGAGATCATCATTTCCCCAGCTGAGGCCACCGGCGGCGTGACTATCAGCGACAAAGGCCGCCCGGACGGATATATTTGCTATACTGCAGCTCCGGGGACGATAATTTCAGGAGAGGGCAGGAGCGAGGCGCTGCTGCTGGATGGCGCCGAGTACGTGGTGGTCAAAAATCTGATTCTCCGGGGCGGCAATAACTCCGGGATCAAATTGCAGAACTGCCGCTATGTCCGGGTGCAGAACTGCGAGATTTCCGGATGGTGCGATGCTGCGAACTGGCAGCTCGACCGCGGCTCCGGGCGGATGCGCAATGCCCAGAAAGCGGCATTGTGGAACAAGAACGGCATCAGCATCGACCGCGGCTTCGGGCAGGTGATCGAGCGCTGTTATATCTACGATCCGGCCCTGAGCGCCAATGCCTGGCGTTATGGCCATCCCGACGGCCCCCAGGGTATCGCGGCCTGGAAGCCCGAAGCGACGGTGATCCGCTACAACGACATCTGCGGCAGCAACTGGCGCTGGTGGAATGACGGCATCGCCGGCAGCGGCAATTTCGACTTGGACGGCGGTCTGAACCGTGATGCGGATGTCTACGGGAACTATATCGCCTTCGCTAATGACGACGCCATTGAGCTGGACGGCGGGCAGCAGAACGTGCGCTGCTTCCGCAATCATTTTGAGCACTGCTTCATGGGTATCAGCGTGCAGGGCAGCATGACCGGGCCGTCATTCGTGTTCGAGAACCTGATCGTCCATCTCGGCGATGAATTCGGGGAACGAGCCAGTGCCTTCAAGACCGCTAATTTGTGGAATGGATTCTATACCGCGTCTTTTTTCTACCACAACACCTCGTTCAATCCCGGGGGGGTCCTGAATATCCCCGAGAATATGCAGCTGGTAGCCCGGAACAATATCCTGCGGGAAATCAAGAGTCCGCACCGGCGCTTCGTGAAGTGGGACCACTCCCATAATCTGGTCGAACAGCCGGCCGGAGCGGCGGACCTGCTGTGGGAGGCGTCTTTCCCGGACGCGGAAAAAGGCGTGTTTGTCCTCGCAGCTGATTCGCCTGGCGTGGGTGCTGCTACCCGCATCCCGGGCTTGAACCAGACCCCGCTGGACATCGGCGTGCCCCGCAACCTGCAGCTGCCCCTGCGACCGTTCGCGCCCCAGCTGCCGCAGCGCCGGCAGGTCAATTTCAAAGTCCAGGCGGGGCAGGCTTCCGCCCCGCAAGAGGTCGTGGTCAAGGCCGGTGCAGAACCGTTGAGCTTTACGGTGCGGAAAAGCGCCGACGCCCTCTGGTTCGAAGTGGAACCGCAGAGTGCGTCCCTGCAGCCGGGCGAATCATTATCCCTGACCGTCCGGGTCCTTCCCGAACGGATGGACCAGCAGGTCAATTACCGCGGCGCATTCTTCCTGCGTACGCCGGAAGGGTGGTCGCGCCCGGTCACGGTCCGGGCGGTGACCGATTTTGTCCGGACGGAGCTTTCCAGTCCCGACTGCCGCGAATTTGTCCTGGGCTCGCCCTACCAGCCGCTACCGGACGGCGGCGTCCTCCTGGAGGGCGAGGAAATGGTCAAGTTCGAATTTGAGCATCCCGCAGACGGATACGTGTATCTGTTGCTGGAGGCCCGGGCGACGGGGCCGATTGCGACCCACGACTCGGTCTGGCTGGGCATCAATACCGAGACTCCCGAAGCATACGCACCCTTGTCCCGCATCTCCGAGGACAAGTTCCAGCTGCTCCGGGTTGGCAGCCATTTCCTGCCGGCAGGAAAGCATTACGTGATGCTCAAACCGCGGGAGACCGTCGCGGCCAAACGTTTGTTTGTGACCCGGGATGTTACTTTGTTTGAAACACGCTGATGGTGGCGGTTCACTCCTGGGCGCTCTGCCAGAACACCCGCAGCCAGCGGGTGCGCGGTCCGTCAAAATCACAGAAGTAAACTCCCTGCCAGCGTCCCAGGTCCAAATGGCCATTGCGGACCGGCAGGGTCAGGGAAGCGCCGATTATGGCCGCCTTGACGTGGGCATCGCTGTTGCCACCTGCGTGCTGCAGGAATTCAGCTTTGTAGGGCAGCAGCAGCTCGAGTGTGGCCAGAAAATCTTGTTTGACCGCCGGGTCGGCATTCTCATTGACGGTGAGCCCCGCAGTGGTGTGCGGACAGAAGATATGACAAATGCCTACCGCCAGAGAAGGTGGCAGGAGTTCGTCAATTTGCCCGGTGATATCGAGGACTTCGCAGCGGCTGTTGGTCTTGAGGGTTAATTCTGCCATAATTCCTCCTGGGGTTGGATGACTGAGGCCTATTTTCGCATCAGCATTGGGGCTGATGCAACAAGCAGTTCCTCTCACGAGGCTGGCGGGCTGTCCCGCCAGGACTGCCAGGACCGGCGCAGGAAATCACGGTTGTCCAGCAGCAGCCCCAAAAAATCCAGTTCCTGAATTATCAACGCCTGGTTATTCCGCCAGCACCATTCCCGCATCCAGGCGAAGCGCAGGGCTGCGACGCAGTCCGGCAGCCAGTGCCAGGATTCGGGTGAGAGCATATTCGCTCTCGCCAGGGTGATGACCAGCCCCCGGGCCATGTCGCCGGTCAGGAAGGCCGGGTCGTCCATGCCCAGGCAGCCCAGCAGGTTCGCGGCATCGTACATTTCCGTCTTGCGGCCCAGGAATTCCCAGTCGATCACCCCGTTCAGGCCGGCATCGCCCCAGAGGACATTGAGGGGGTGGAAATCGCCATGGCAGAATGCGGCTGGCAGCGCATTCTCGGCCAGCCGGAAATCCCGCAGTGCGGACCAGACCGGCAGCAGGTCCGTATGCAGGGCCGGGTTGCGCACCTTAAGGCGCGGCAGCATCCGGCCGATGTACTCCTGCAGCCGGAAGGTCCGGTTGCAGCCGCAGTCGCAGTTGCAGTCGCAGTCAAGGGCTGGGGCAGCCTGGTGCAGACGCAGCAGGAACTGCGCCATTGCTTCGCCCCGCCAGCGGTCCTGCCCGTAAGTCTCACGTGGCAGTTCCTTGCCTTCCAGCCAAGGACGCAGCTGCCAGAACAGTCCCTGCAGTTGTACCCCCCAGGCGCCCTCGCGGCTGCGCAGCCAGGGCGAGAGCAGGGGACAGCCGGAGGCTGCCAGCCGGGAGAGGATTTCGGCCTGATGCCACCGCCGGGAGGATTGACCCGGACTGCAGCCCTCCAGCACAAATTTTCCCTCCGGGGCTTGCAATTGCTGCAGGACCATCCGGTCTTTGACGCGTTCCGGGCTGCCCGCGGGGGTGAGTCCCGGCAGTTCACGGCACGGCCCGATGGGCCAGCAGGAGGCTAAAGCAGCAAACGTTGTTTCAGGCATGGCAGTGCCGGCGTTTCTTTCAGAGCGGGCTCAGGAAGCACTCCATCTGGGCCAGAATCTGCTCGGTCCTGCCGCGGTCATTGATTTCCGGGTATGGTCCCGGCAGCGCCGGCGGGTAGATTTCCCAGAGTGGCGGTGCCGGGCGGACCGGCTGCCCGGTCAAGGACCAGGCCAGTTCATCGCCGTTGATGGCCTCCGCCGGCCATTCCGGCAGGCATTGTCCGAACTCCGCGGTCAGCAGCGGCGCCTGTTCTTCGTCAGTATCCAGGGGTGGGCGCAGGCCGAATTGGCGGGCGAAGAATTCACCTATGATTTCGCGCCGGTTGGCATCCCAGGAATGGTCTCCCGGCGGGACAGCGGCAGTGCAGGCTCCGGGGGCTTGGCAGTCCTGGTAGACATCCTGGACTTTTCTGGCTGTGGCCAGGAAGGTGTCGCGCAAGAACAGCACATCTTTTTCCCCCTGCATCAGCAGCAGTGGCCGGGGTGCGAAGAGAGCATACAGCTCCCACATCTCAAATCTGCCGATGCTGCCGGGGAAGAGATTGCAGTGGCAGTGCCGCTTCTGTTTGCGGGCGACCAGTTCGAAGCTGCTCGGATAACCGGACGAGACCATCGCTTCGAGGTCATCTGAGAGTGCACCCAGGCACATGGTCAGGGTACCGCCGCCGGAATTCCCGGCCGTGCCGATGCGGGTGAAGCGCGCATCCTGGCGCAGGAAGTCGATCCAGGCCAGGGATTCGCGCACGATCATCCCCTGCACCGAGATGCCGGCGGCGAAAGCGGCCGTCAGGCCGGAGTGTCCCATGGGCAGGCGTTCCCCCTGGCCGATATTGTCGGCAATCAGGGCCGCGCAGCCCTGCCGCGCCAGGCGCAACCCCATGGCGTCATAGCCGGTCTTGCCGGCAATCGCGTGCCCGCAGCAAATCAGTACCACTGGCCAGGGTGGCGGGGTGGCGGGACAGAACAAATGCGCGGTCACCACACAGTGCTGCCAGCTGTGCCCCTGCAGCAGCTCCAGAGTACAGCCCTGGAGTGGGCGGCGGCAGGACACCGAGACACGAATCTGCGGTGCCGGGATGCGGTCGGTACCCAGGGAGCGCTGCAGCAGCGCCCGGATTTCCCGGCGCGGTTCCGGCAGGGAGGGATTTCGCAGGGCGGCGGCAGCCAGGGCTGCGAACAGCCGGCGCTCACAGCGCTCAATGGCCTCGATGGCTTGGCGTCGGTCGGACATGTTTTGCTCCCTGGCGATACTGCCGTTCTGGTTTGCACGAAGCAGCGGACTGGGTGGTGGCTGACAAAGTACGGACTGGCACTGAACTATAATTCCCGTTACGCTTTTTTGCAAACCTGCAAGCGCGGATGGAGCCGCAAAAACCTGCCGCCGGGGATTATTCTCCGGGAGGCCAGGTGTAATCTGGGGAAAATTCCGGGCCTTATCTCTCGCTACGCTGTTTTCAGCTTTCAGCTTCCAAGGCCCTGGCATCAGCCAACTGGTTGCGGTCGTACTTCATCTTGACCGAGAGCATGGCCAGCCCTCCGGCGATGACCTCCCGCTGCACAATGACATTCTCCGGGACCTGCAGGCAGACATTGGCGAAATTCCAGATGTAGCGGATGCCCAGGCTGATTACCTGGTCGGCTACCAGCTGCGCCGACAGGTTCGGGACACAGATAATCGCGATGTCTGGCCGGGCGAGCTTCAGGCGGGTGCGGATGGTCGCAATATCATAAATCTCATGCCCGCGGATTTCCTGCCCGATTTTGCTGCTGTCACAGTCGAAGACCGATTCGATCAGCAGGCCGTAACGGCTGAAATCATCGTATCCCAGCAGAGCCGCACCCAGAGCCCCGGCACCAATCAGGGTGGCACGGATGGTCTGCTCCCAGCCCAGGAAGGACATGATATGGTTGATCAGGTCATTGATGTCATAACCGACCCGGCGACGGCCGGAAACACCGGTCAGCATAATGTCCTTCCTGACCACAATCAGCTCGATGTTCATATAGTCGGCCAGCTCAGTGGTGGATACGACTTCCTTTCCCTCCAGACGCATCCTGAGCAGCTTGTGCAAATATGTCGGCATCCGTCTAATGGTGGGAGAATTCGCTAATTTTATTCTGGACATCGGCAACACCAGCAGAGCAGTGAACGCAAACACGGCAGAACAGCCGGAAAATTCATCCTGGGATTAGCATAAACCTTCTTACCTAAAAGTCAAATGCCAAAAGAGAAAAAAATATCTATTAGCCGGCAATAGCCTCTGCTGCAGCAGCAGGAGTAGCAGGCGCCAGGTCACCATCCTTCTCTGCGCGTTTTATCGTTCTGGCGCCACCGGGTGATATTCATGATTATGAGCCGCGCTGGCAGTGGCTGGGGCAGGGTGCCCTGCCGGGTGCGGTTGGATTCCTGAACGGGTCAGTGTCCGGGCCCATCCTAGCCGATGATGCGCCCATCGCCCTTGATGGCGGCAAAAGTGTAGTTATCTCATACCATGAAAAGTTCAGGATTTTATCAAAACGCCCAGTGTAACACTCGTTGCTGCGGCCTTGCCAAACGCTTACCCGTTCCAACATTGGCGTGCGGCATTATGCAACACTTCTTTGGGACCGAGCTAATATCTTTTGGGGAAAAGCGGTTAGTCAAGGAGAAGCGCGGGTTCAGGCTGCCAGTCCTGGCAGCCGCTGCCAGGACTGGGTATTTCTTTCCCTTATTTTATCTCAACCAATTCCACGTGATCTATCCATACCTTGCCTGGTGCACAGCGCAGATTGAACTGGAGATAGGGCTTATGCTTGACGGCCACGCTGGCGGGTGAGGTGACTTCCGCTTCAAAGCGGCGCCAATCCATAGTTCCCGCCATGGTCTGGGATAACGGATTCCAAGTCTGATTGAGCCCTTCGCCCCCGAAGCGGAGATTGGCATAGAAGCCGCTGGCGACGGCGCCGGTCTTGCTGACTTCCTCCATCCTGGCAAAGAAACTCAGGCGGTAGCGGGTGTTGGGCTTGAGGTCAGAGAGATACTGGGTCAGGGTATCCACCGTGGTCTCGTCGCTTTCCAACCGTATCGAGGCCCCGGCAGTGCGGAATATCTCGGTGTCGCGCTTGAGCAGTTTATCCCCGAACCAGTTGCTCTTGGAGCCCCATTCTCCCAGGAAGCGTTTATTCAATACTGGCTCGGCGAAATCCCCGTATTTGATGATGGAGGGATTCTCCGGTGCATTCCCGATAGTGACCGTGCCGCAGTTTTCCGAGTTCTGGCGGCGGAACGGTATCCAGGTATAATAGGGTAGCGCAAACTCGGCCCCATTCAGTACGCGACCGCGCGTGAAGTTGGCCACAAATTCCTGCCCCTTGAGGTCCGGCAGTGAACTGCGGGGAATCCGGACCTCGGCCACCCACATTTTTCCGGGCACAACTCCGGGCTGGTATTCCAGATTGCTGTCCCAGGTGCTGTCGAGACCTTCCGGCAGGCAGAGCAGATCGGTCACATTGCCGTTGCTGCCCAACATGATCTGATACAACGTCGGGCTGGTTCGGTCAGCCGCGAGGAATAATTCGACCAGATTGTCCTTCCATAACTCAATCTCATCTTTTTTCCGCTCGGCCGCCACCATTTTATCGGTATGGGGTTCATCAGCGGCAATGCCGAAATAGAAATTGTCCGCGTCACACAGCATCTTGATGCGGGTATGCACCTCGACCTGATCTTTCGCTTTGACATAGCCAGCACGTGGAATCATCCAGTACACTGGGGCGGTTTCCCACGCCTTTTCGTTCAGCGTGCCGTCGATGGTGATTTTTTCGCTGGCCGGCAGCATATAGGCGTGCCAGGTCTCCCGGTCATTGTCAGCCTTTTCGTAGGCTTTCCGCGCATCGAGAACCGGCTGCCACAGGGCATTGCGCATGAACTGCACGCGACCGGCGCACTCCTGGTCGGCGGAGGCCTCTTTGGCCGCCTGGTCGAAAAGGTTGCCGATCCGGGCCATTTCCTCGGGCGAGTAGATTTTTGTCCAGATTTCATGCAGGGATGGGGTTACCGCTTTGAATCCGAGGTTGGTTTCGCGCACGTCGCTGCGGATGTCGATGAGCCAGTGTTTTTCCAGGGTGGAGTAGATTTCGCGCATGGTGCTGGCGCCGTCTCCGTACATCAGCCGGCAATGTTCATCCAGCAGTTGATTCACGTCGATGCTGTTGTCCCACATTACCTTTCCGAAGACGTAGAAATTCAGGGAGTGAAACATCCAGTAGTCCACTTCGCCCTCGAGGAAGGCCCCGAAAATCTTGCTGCCGTTGCGGTGAAAGAAGGTCCCGACCGCCTTGGGCGTAAAACTGGGAATGCCGTCGATGCGGCACATCACCTTTTCCGCGTATGTCCACAGATAAGTCTTGGCACCGAGTTTTTGGTTCCAGGCTTCAAGCAGTGCTTCATCGCGCTGCTGCAATTTTTCGGCACCTTCATTCCACGGCCCGGTGACGGCAAGGTGAACAATCATGTTCTTGGGAATTTCCATGGTCGGAATGATGCGGTAATTGGAGTAGGCCATCACCGTGATATAACCAGGGATGTTGTTCTCCTGCAGTCGTTTGGCGATATCGGTCTTGAATTTCCAGACATGATCGGCAATCGCCTGGGGGCCGGCGTCGTAAACTTTGGCACAGTCCGGACAGAAGCAGCGGTAGTTTGAATCATTGGGCATGATGTTGAAGAAGGGGAGGCTGAAATAATTTTTATTCCACCAGACTTTGCCATCAGGCATCAGAATATTGCGGCTGGTCGCAGGCTTGCCGCTCAAAAATGCCTCGGCATCCTGATAGATTTCTTCCTTCAAGCCTGGATTGGTGAAGCAGAGCTGCCCCTCGATTTCATGCGAGTTGGTCGGGTTCGTGCCATTGATGCGTTTGCCATTCTGCTGGACGGCGAAATATTCCGGATGGGTTTCCCCAAAACGCTGGACCAGGCCGAGTTTGGCCAGGCCGTGGCAGTTGGGAATATTCAGGGTGCTCATGCGCAGGCGCAATTCGGTGAGACGCCTGGTATCATTGGCATCCATGCCTGCGGGCATGTGCAAGGTCTTATCACCGGAAAAGGAGACGCCGACGCAATAGAGGCGGCGGAACTGGCTGTCCGGCCGGTCGGTCACGGATATTTCCGGAATGGACCAATCTTTGCGCTTGGGAATGATGATTCCATATTCGCTGGGGAAATAGAACTTGACCCCGCCCACGCGTTCCAGAAAATCATAGACGCCGTTCAGGGTTCCACGCTCGTACCATCCCGCCGAGCGTTTCGGGTCCAGTTGCGCACTGTCGTTACCGACAATCAGAACCTGGTTGCCTTTGGTCTGGATGAAAAATCCATCCCGGTCCAGCTGGTCGAGGGGCAGCTCCCACGCGAGGGCCAGGTCGCGGTCGCCAATGATGAAGGCCGGCACGGTCCCGGAAGCCTGGTCAGTGATTGCCGGTTTGCTGCCGATGATTTTGCCCGTGAATTCCGCCAGCTCCTCTGCCGCAAAACGATCCACCCTGGTCGCTTTCGCGGGCAGAACAATCTCAAACAGTGCCTGGCCATCCTGGGCCAGAACCAACGATGATTCCTGCCCGAGGGAAATTTTGCGTTCGATGACTGGTTTAGGATCGAAGCGAGGCACATCGGCGGCCGAAACCATGCCCGCAGCAGACAACAACAGCAGGGATAAAAATAGCTTCATCGGTTTTTCCTTTTTTTGCCCCGGCCGTCCCATAACAGGACGGCAAACTGAATCTTATCGTTCTGACGACATCATCCTGGAAGCCCGGCACGCGCCCCGGGGACGTCATGTCCCCGCAGCAGCATGCTGTGTACAGATCTAAAAATTGCCCTGGTCTGATATCCAATAGGGCAGCCCCCCCCCCCGCTGCCCCATAATCCAACCTTGCGTTTAATATAACCCCATTCCCACCTGTCCCAACCTTTTGCCCGCAGTTTTAGGTTATTTTTTTGCCCAGCCATAACCTGTTGTGACAGTTCATTAACCATAAAATGCGTCTAATAGCATTCCCGGTGCGTTGCGGTTGCTTTTTCAATCGTCACAGTCCGGGGGGTAAAATTGCTGGAAGCAGCTGGTAAAACCGTCTGCTAACCATTATGGTATTCAGCTGCAAATCCAGGTTGTTCGGGCAGGTGGTCGTGAGCCGCCGAAACGGATAACCTGCATGCGTTTTTCGGGGAGCGTCAGAATAGGGGAAACCGCCACTCTGTGAATTTGGCGGGGATTTTTTTCTAAGCAGGATGCACGGCATGGGAAGAGGCGGGTTACAGTGGAAACCTGCATGCCGCGCTGTCGATAATGAGGGATTATAGCATGATCGAAATGCTCGCCTTAGACCATGGAAGGCTGATCTCTGTCGATTCGGGCGACCGGGCGCAGTTCTTTCGGGTAGTGGCCCCCAGTGAACCGGAACTGTTGAACCTGGCACTGTTGACAGGAACCTCATCCGAACTGTTATCCGCGGCCTGCGATCCGGACGAGCGCCCCCGTTTCGAGGCCGAGGATGAGGCGCGGTTGCTGGTTCTCCGAGTCCCTTGTGATCTGCAAGAATCCAGTACGCCGGTAAAGACGGTGGCGTTCGGGGTTATTGTCACCCGGACCCAGGTCATCACAGTCTGTTCCCGGGACTCCGATGTCTGGACTTCGCTTATAAACAGCCGCTCAATTTCGTATTCCGACCAAGCGGCACCATCTTTTGTCTTTCATCTTTGCATGCGAGTTGCCCGGCTCTACCTCGCGAAGCTGAATTGGATCAAGACCCAGGCCGACAAAGTGGAGCAGGGAATCCACAAGTCGATGCGGAACGACATGCTGATCCATCTGCTGGAACTGGAAAAATGCCTGGTGGATATCACAACATCCCTGCGCGCCCATGATCCGCTGTGGGACCGGCTCCGGCGCGGATGGCAGCGGGAATTGTCTGAACAGGAGGAGGAGCTCTTGGAGGATATCCGTATCGAATTCAAACAGGCGCGCGATCTGGCGGAAATTCACAGCGGCATTTTGAGTGGTATGATGGATGCCTTTGCCTCCATCATCTCGAACAACCTCAACGTAGTGATGAAACTGTTGACCAGCATTACGATTATCATGATGCTCCCGACCCTGGTCGCCAGCGTCTATGGCATGAATGTGAAACTCCCGTTTCAGGACTCACAGCACGCGTTCCTCATCACCATGTTGCTGTCGTTTGTGGCGTCACTGCTGGGCGTATGCGTATTCTGGCGGAAAAGGTTCTTCTGAGGTCAGCCGCACCCCCAGAACTCCATCTTATCTTCGCGACAGGGCCAAGGCCAGAAGCGAGATCTGCCCTACGGGAGCAAGCTGTGGCATCACCCATCGCCCTGCAGCTGGACAACGCCAGAAGCGAAATCATCGCCTCCGATTCACCTCTATCACCGACATTTGTCCATTAACTAAAAACGCGTGTTTTTCGTGGTTAAAACAGTTTTGCCCCGGCCCATTTGGCGGCGGCTTTCAGATCATGGAATTCGCTCAGGGCGCGCGCTTCGACATCGGGACAGTCCTCGCGCAGCATGCGCACCAGGCTGTCTCCCGGGCCGAGTTCGAGGAAGACTCGGCAGCCGCTGGCCAAGGCGGTCTCCTGGCAGCCCTGCCAGTCAATGGTCTGCTGAATCTGGGCGGAGAGTGCGGCCAGCATGCCTTCACGATTGTAGACCCGTTCAGCACTGATGCCGGACAAAACGGGCGCAGCGGCAGGAAAGACCGGCACTTTTTCCAGTTCCGCGCGGAAAGCCGCGGCGGCTTCCTGGAGAAGCGGCGTATGGGCCGCTACGCTGACCGGCAGTTGCACCACCCGGGTTGCGCCGGCTGACAACACCGCCGCGCGGAAAGCAGCGACGCAAGCCTGCGGCATCCCGAAGATGAGATGGCGCTCGCCATTGCGGATGGCCGGGAAAACGCCGGCTGCCCGGGCAATGGGTTCGAGCCGCCGGGCACTCAGTCCCAGTACCGCCAGCATGGCCTGGGGTTGCGGTGCGGCCTCTGACATCACCTTGCCGCGAACCATTGCCAGACGCAGAAGATCGCCGGTTTGGATCATCCCCGCGCAGGCATAGGCGGACAATTCGCCGAGGCTGTAACCGGCGAACAGCTCGACCTCCGGCAATGCCGGGGCGAGAACCGCCCAGGCCATGGCCTGATACAGGCAGATCAGCGGCTGGGCAAACTGATTTTGAAAAAGCACCGCCGGATCGGAGGCTCCTTCCGGCAACAGACCAGCCGTGCGAATGGCCTGCTCCAGCGCCAGCGCTTCCGGGTATTTGCGCAGGCGTTCGAACATGGTGGCATCCTGCCGGCCCTGTCCGGAACATAAAATTGCTAAACCTGCCATTTGCCTTCCATTGCTTGGATGAAAATCGCCGCTGCCAGCAAATCCGCGATGCCTCCACAGCTCCAGCGGTGATTGATGAATGTCTGATGAATTGCAGCAGCCTGGGCTGCCCAACCTGAGCGCCCGGCACCGCCTGATCGTAAAAAATCTGCGGCGGCCCGGGCCGCGAAGTCGCGGCCTTCTGTGCCGCCGCGATGGAGCAAGGTGGTGTCGTTGACGGTTCCCAGCAGGGCAAAAAAAGCCTGCATTCTGGCGGCATTCCGTTCCGGCAGCGAACAGAGCGCGGGCAGAGCAAGACGGTACACTGCCGGAAACCCCGCTGCGGCTTCGCCGGCCGCTCCGCGCACGCCGAATTGGCGCAGGACTTGGTCGCCATGGCTGCCGGGATTCCGGCTCTGCAGAATGGCACCGCCCCAGCAATCGCGGATGATTTCGCCCAGGCGCAGCGGACTCCCAGTGGCGAATTTTCTGCCCGCGGCGGCGCAAAGCAGCCCGAGGGCAAAGATGGCCCCACGGTGGGTGTTGATGCCGCCGGTGGCTTGCAGCATCTTCTGTTCCGCCGCCCAGCCGGTTTGCTGCAGAGCGGCAAAATCAGCCCATCCTGCGCCGGCCTCGGCCAGCTGCCGGAAAAATTCCGGCAGTACTGCAATGGCATTGTTAAAATGTGTTGCAGTCATATCTTCATGGCTGCCGTTATCGAGAAAGCTGACCAGACCGGGCTTGGGATATGCTTCGAGCTCCTCGCGCAAGGCATCGCCGGCCGCTGCGGCAATCGCCGCCGAGTCGGGCAGGTCACCCGTCAGCAGGCATTTCGGCAACAAAAAAACCTGCTGATCACTCTTGACCAGAATGGCACTGGTTGCGGTCATCCATTCACGCCAGGAAAATGACCGATTATGCCAGAGCATGATCTCAAGATCGCAAAACGGTGCGGCAATGCCGGGCAAGGCACGCAGCAACGCCTGCAATTCCCCCGGGTTCCGCACCCGGATCAGCAAATCCAAGTCTGATCCGGCATGCAGATATTCCAGCCCGGTAAGATGCTGCCAAGCCAGGCTCCCGAAGACCTCTGGGTTGATCGCCAACAGCTTCTCGCTGACTGCCCGTGCCTGCGGCAGTTCAGCTAAGCATTCCTGCAGGCGCGGCAGCGCCAGGCGCTTCTGCACGGCTTCCTGACGCACGCGAAAGGGAATGCGCCGCAGTCCACCGGAAATTGGCAGCGGTATGCCGCAATGGATGCCTTCGGCAGTCGTGCCCGGGCGGCGCACAATCACCGGGAATCCGGCCTCCAGCCAGTTCCGGATTTCG
>JAAYYJ010000225.1 GCA_012515455.1 Oligosphaeraceae bacterium | reverse complement strand
GTTTGTCCAGGGGGGCGATGCTGAGGCGTTCCAGCTGGGGGCAGTCGGTGCCCAGTTCGCCGGGCCAGAGCCAGCGCACGCCCAAGTCGTCCTGGAGGAAAGTATAGATGGCGTTGGCGGTGCCGCTTTCGCGCTGCAGGGCGGTCTTGCCTTGGCCGCGCAGGACATCCTTGCCGATAATCAGCAGGTTCTTGCCATCACAGTAAATCCTGGTCTCTTCCGGATATTGGAAGGAGAGATCGACACCGGGGAAGACCCGGGGCAGGGCCGGATGCGCACCAATCCAGATTGCTGCGGCCGGCAGCTCGGCGTTCGCACCGGTCAGCAGCTGCGGGCGCTGGCCGGAAATTTTTTCCAGGTACGTGATCAGGTCCTGTCCTGCCTGGACGGTATTTGGGAATGCGTCTGTGGCCATTACCACGGGCAGGATTTTTCCCGGTGCGAACAGTTCCAATTCAGCGGCGGCAGCGCTGTAGGAGCAGATGCACCAGGCCACGGCCAGGAACAGGATTTGTCGGATGCGCATAATTTTTCCTTTGCTTATAGTTTGCGGCTGGAGAAAATGGCAACACCTGCCGGTGGGATTGCAGGACAGGCAACGGGTGAGCAGTGGCGTCTTTCTGGAAAGATAGTACAGCGAACGAAGTTTGCAACCTGACAATCGTCCCGGCGGCCCAAAAACAGCATCTTTGGCGCCGGCGGGTTGGTCATTGCCGGGGAAAAAAAAGCGGGGCACGCGGTTGCGTGCCTCGCTTAGGCAACCGTCCCGAGGGGCGGCGTAGTATTTGCAATGCTGCTCTTCAGACTGCGATTTTGTCTGGCCGTGCTACCATCTGCTGCAGGAAGAACTGGTGCAGGCGTCGATCCGGCAGCAATTCGGGATGGAAAGACAGGGCCAGCTGGTTGTCCTGCCGCACGGCGGTGATTTTGCCCTCATATTGCGAGAGCACGGTCACGTCCGGGGCGCAGTCCTCGATGTAGGGAGCCCGGATGAAAGACATCGGGATGTCGGTCAGCGGTCCGCAGTCTCCCCGGGTGAAGAAACTGCCCAGCTGGCGGCCATAGGCATTGCGCCGGACGGTTGCCTTGAGGGTCCCGAACCATACCACCGGGTCATCAACCAGGCGTTCGGCCAGCAGGATCAGCCCGGCGCAGGTGGCCATCACCGGCAAGCCCTGGCAGATCATGGTGCGGATGGGGGCAAAGAGCTCCAAGTCGTGCAGCAGCTTGCCTTGGACGGTGCTTTCTCCGCCGGGCAGAACCAGGGCATCGAAAGGACGCTGCAAATCCGCCCGCTGGCGGATTTGCAAAGTCTCCACGCCCAAATCACGGAAAGCAGCCTGGTGTTCTGCAAAAGCGCCCTGGAGGGCGAGAACTGCGACTCTCATCATTTGCCCCGTTCTTCCATAATCAGTTTGATTTCCTCGGGGTTGATGCCGACCATTGCCTGTCCCAGGCCGCAGGAGACCTCGGCGAGGACCTTGGTGTCGCTGTAATTGGTCACTGCTTTGACAATTGCCTGCGCCCGCTTGGCCGGGTCGCCGGATTTGAAGATACCCGAGCCCACGAAGACGCCCTCGGCGCCCAGCTGCATCATCAGGGCGGCATCAGCAGGTGTGGCGACGCCGCCGGCGGCGAAGTTCACCACCGGCAAGCGTCCGTTCTTGTGCACGAACTGTACCAGTTCAAAGGGGACTGCCAGCTGTTTGGCCGTCTCATAGAGCTCATCACCGGCCATTGAGACCAGGCGGCGGATTTCGGCATTCATTTTGCGCAGGTGGCGTACTGCCTGGATCACATCGCCGGTGCCCGGCTCGCCCTTGGTGCGGATCATGGCTGCGCCTTCCTGAATCCGGCGCAGTGCCTCGCCCAGGTCGCGGGCGCCGCAGACAAAGGGTACCTTGAAAGCGCGTTTGTCGATGTGGTAGACGTCATCGGCCGGGGAGAGCACTTCGCTTTCATCGATGTAATCAATCTCAATCGCCTCCAGAATTTGTGCTTCCACAAAGTGTCCGATCCGGCATTTGGCCATCACCGGGATGGATACAGCTTTCTGGATGCCGCGGATCATGTCCGGGTCGCTCATGCGGGAGACACCGCCGGCGGCGCGGATGTCCGCCGGGATGCGTTCCAGCGCCATCACCGCACAGGCGCCGGCCTCTTCGGCGATTTTGGCCTGCTCGGGGGTGGTCACATCCATAATCACCCCGCCTTTGAGCATCTGGGCCAGATTACGGTTCAGTTCATACTGTTTGTCAGTCATTTTATCATTCTCCTGGGGTTGCTGGCTGAGTTATAGACAGCCGTTTGGTGGGCAAGGCGTTTTCGCATTTGCATTTAATATAAGCCCAGATATATTACATACAAGTTCATAATTTGTATGGATTACAAAAAACAGACTTATGGTTAATGTGCGAAATCTGGTGATGAGCGCTTTAAGATTGCAGTATGTAGTCCAAGCTTGAAATTGCCCCAAAGCCGCTCTGGCGCTGCCAACGCAGCGCCCTGCTGAAGCACTACCGGGTGCTTGACCATTCAACCACTTTGGCAAAGCTCTTTTTCCAGCACCAATCTTCGCACCTTAAGCATTTTGAGTCAGTGCTGGTACTGCTGCCATGGTCCGCCTCCGCCGCCCCTCGCGCGCGCGTCCAAATTAGGGTTGGGGGGCCCCCCAATCGGTGGGGTGGGCCCACCGCTAGAATCAAGGGCACGGGGCAAAAATTAGTGCTTGGGGCAATTTTGTCAAGGCCCAAGTCGGCAATTGCATACAAATACCTTGTTCCCGGACAGCTGTTTCCCAGTCAAGAACAAGGACTCCCCGCCGCGGGAGCTGGTGCGATAGGGGCAGAACCCGCAGTTCAGCTTGGTATGCTCCCACGCTGGCAGGGGGCCAATACCTTGTTCCCCGACAACTGCTTCCCAGTAAAGGGCCAAGAATCCCGGCCGCGGGCGCTGGTGCGATCGGTTCAGGACGTGCATTTCAGCCGGGTATTCTCGATCGCCGGCAGATGGCTGCTGCTGTCTCTGCTTCCAGTGCAAACCAAGTCATTCCGAGGTCAACCGAAAGCGGCGCCTGTTCGGCGACAGTCTATCATCAACCTTCGCTAATTGCATACAAATACCATGCTCCTGACAACTGCTTCCCAGTAAAGGGCCAAGAATCCCCGCTGCGGGCGCGGGTGCGATCGGTTCAGGACGTGCATTTCAGCCGGGTACCCTCGATTGCCGGCAGGGGCTGTTGCTATCTCTCCTTCTGGCGCAAACCAAGTCATTCCGAGGTCATGCGAAAGCGGCGCCTGTTCGGCGACAGTCTATCATCAACCTTCGCACCTTAACAACTTTATGCCAGTCAATTCATTTGAGCATTATTTCATGAGCTGGAAGCCGGACTCGGCGAAGTTGTCCTACCCGTGTTACTTGTCTCTGGCCAATCAGCTGGAGGAGGCGATTGTCAGCGGGCAGCTGGCGCCGGGCAGCCGGTTGCCGCCCCAGCGCGAGCTTGCCGATTATCTGAATCTGAATTTCACCACCGTCACCCGGGCGTACAATCTCTGCCGGGAGAAGAAGCTGATCTACGGCGTGACTGGTCGCGGTTCTTTTGTGGCTCCGCTGCCGGCAGAAGGACAGTTTATTCCGGGCAGCGGCGGTCCGGGGCAGCGCAGTGTGGTGGAATTGGGCATTGTCAACGGCTTCGACACGGTGCGTGATTCGGTTCTTGAGGCCACCAGCAGCGTTTTGCGGAAGGGCTATCTGGACCAGCTGTATTCCTACTCAGAGCCGTCCGGCCATCTGCATCAGCGTTCCGCGGGTGCGCGTTGGCTGTCGGAGATGGACGTCAAGACCGACAGCGAGCATACGGCAATTTTTTCCGGGGCGCAGAATGTCCTCAGTGCGGCGTTGCTGGCGTTGTTCAAGCTGGGCGACCGGATTGCCACTGACGAGTACACGTACTCCAACCTGATCGGCGCGGCGCGCCTGTTTCACATCCAGCTGGTGCCGGTGCCCGGCGATGCATCCGGGATGTGCCCGGAGCAGCTGCGTCGGAAATGCCGGGAGAAGAAGATTGCGGGGATATTCCTGATGCCGAACTGTGCCAATCCGACCACTCGCACGATGTCTGAAGAGCGGAAATCCGCACTGGCCGCCGTGATTGGCGAATATGGCCTGGTTTTGATTGAAGACGATAATATCGGTGCACTGCTGGCGGCATCGGGGGCGGGGTACCGCTCGTTGTTCTCCCGGCTCAGCGAGCAGACTGTGTATATCGGCGGCTCCACCATGAACTTGTGCAGCGGCCTCCGGGTGGCCTTCGCGGCTTTTCCGGAGGCCTTCCGGGTTCGCCTGCTGAACGGTCTCTACCATCTGAATATCAAAACCTCGTCATTGGACGCGGAGATTATGACTGAGCTGATCGTCAGCGGCAAAGCGATCCAGATTCTGAAGCAGAAGCAGCTTCTGGCGGAAAAGGCGAACCGTCTGTTTGAGCAGATTTTTCCCGGCCGCTGCGAGCCTGCGCCCAGGGGCTGTTTTTTCCGCTGGCTGCCCCTGCGGAGTCCTGGCCTGGATGGTATGGAAGTGGAGCGGCAATTATCCCTGCGGGGTGTCAATGTCTACCATTCCTATCGTTTTGCGGTTCCCAAACATGAGGAGCGGCAGTATCTGCGGGTCTCGATCTCCTCCGCTGGGACCGAGGAGCGCCTGAGCAAGGGGCTGATGATTCTGAACGAATATCTGCAAGCGAACAAACTCTGAGGTCGAAACGCCATTACATTAATCCGGCCTCTGCATGAATTCACAGACTGCTGCCTGCCTCTACTGGGGGGCAGCATAAGCTGGCCGCCAAGATGCCACGATTTCAAACTAAAACCCACAACCCCTCTTCTCCATTATGTCGATATTGATTCGCGCTGCCCAACCGGCGGATATTCCGCTGCTCAAGTCCCTGATCTGTGAACTGGCTGAATACGAGCATCTCAGTCATACCGTGGTGATGACCGAGGCACTCCTGCAGGAGAATCTGTTTCAGCGCAAATACGCCGAGGCGCTGATTGCCGAGTATGAGCAGACAGCGGCCGGTTACGCGCTG